>NZ_CAKJTR010000093.1:10032-16908 GCF_917627355.1 Protofrankia sp. Cj3
CACCGGGCCGATCAGCACCGGGCCGATAAACACCGGGCCGATCGGTAACAGACAGCCCGCAATGGGCCCCACCGGCTTCGGGATGTCAGAACCCACGGATCACGTCGCCCCGGACACGGTGTGGGGTGCTCCGAAGGCCAACGCCGATCCCGCCTTCGGCCGGGCCGCCGTGACCCACGAGGCATACGAGGCATACGAGGCATACGAGGCATACGAGGCATACGAGGGCGGACGCTCGCCCGGCACCATGCCGACGGCCAGCAACCAGCCTGACGATTTCAGTCCAGATCAGGCCGACGCCCCCTTGGATGATTCGTCCTTCGTCCAGGCAAGCGCTAAAGACGATCAAGGTGCTGAACACGAGCTGGACGATGCCGACACAACTCCTATCTTCGACTCGGTATCGGCCTGGTTCCAGCGGCGCTCCCCCGCACCGGCGCTCCCGACCCGGCGGGCTGTGCCACCGCCGTCCCCGCTGCGCCGTCCAGGCCCGGCAATCAACCGTGGCCCGGCGGTACAGCGTGCTGACTCACGCCCGGCAGAACCGCTGAGCCGTCTCGGTGGCCGTGCTAACACGATTGCGGGCGGCGAGAGCACCCGCCCCGGTTCCTCCTTCCCGCCCCCAGGCCGGCTCGCGAACCCTGCCCCGGCAACCAGCCAGGATGCGGCGTCCCCGGAGCTGCCGGTACGCGCCGGTGCGGGGATGGGTCTCCCCCCGGCCTATTCACCAGAGGCGATGTCGAGCGCGATGGTCACCGGTGTCGGCGACGCCACGGCGGCTTCCGCCGCCCCCGGGGCGATCTCCTGGTCCTCCGCCGGTGATGCGGGCTGGCAGGCTGCCGAGGCGGCCCGCCAGCCCGCATCCAGCGGAACGACTCGGGCCGGCCTGCCGTTGCGGGTCCCGATGACCCACCTCGTGCCGGGTAGCGCCGAACCCGGGCCACGGCGCCGTCCACCGGACACGCCCCCTCGGTCTCCGGAAGCAGTCGGTGGCCGGCTCGCCAGCTTCTATCAAGGTGTTCGGCAAGGGCGCGACGTCACCAGGGACGCCGCCCCTCGCCGGGATGCCCAGGAGGACATGTGACGCCCATGAGCTCAGACGCACAGAACCTCAACTGGTTGATCAATAACTTCGTCGAGAGGGTGCCCGGTGTCGCGCACACCGTGGTGGTCTCCGCGGATGGTCTGCTTCTGGCCGTATCGGACGGATTCCCCCGCGACCGCGCGGACCAGCTGGCGGCCGTCGCCTCGGGCCTGGTGAGCCTGACCCAGGGCGCTGCCCGGGTCTTCGAAGCGGGCAACGTGACGCAGACTGTTGTCGAGATGGAGCACGGCTTCCTGTTCATCATGGCGATCAGCGACGGCGCCAGCATGGCGGTCCTCGCGGCGCCGTCGTGCGACATCGGGCTTGTGGGGTATGAGATGGCGCTGCTGGTAACCCGGGCGATGGACGTTCTGACGCCGGCACTACGGGCCGAGCTGCAGGGGATCCTTCCGCGGTGAACCGACGGGAACACAGGGGGTCAGGGTGAGCATTGATCCCGAGAACGCCCCCGGGCCGGTTGTCCGTCCCTACGCGATGACCGGTGGAAGAACGCGCTCACGGTACGAACTTGCCATCGAGGCGTTGGTCTTCACGACAACCCTCGGCGAGGAACGGGCAATTGACCTTGCCCTGGAGCAACAGACAATTGCCGCCATGTGCCAGCATGTGCGATCGATCGCGGAGATCGCCGCTGGCCTGCGGGTTCCCCTCGGCGTCGCAAGGGTGCTGGTAGGCGACATGGCGGACGAAGGTTACGTCCGGGTACACCAGCAACCGGACCGCGACGAGGCGCCAGACCTCGCGCTGCTCGAAAGGGTTCTCAGTGGCCTTCGAAAACTCTGACCACCGACGGGTCAATTCATCCGTCGCCACGACATCAGTCAAGATTGTTGTTGCTGGCGGTTTCGGTGCCGGCAAGACGACCTTCGTGGGTTCGGTGTCGGAGATTGTGCCCCTGCGCACTGAGGCTGTGATGACCGAAGCCGGGGCGCACGTCGACGACCTGACCCACCTGACCGACAAGACGACAACCACCGTCGCCATGGACTTCGGGCGGGTCTCCCTGGATGAGGATCTGATCCTGTATCTGTTCGGTACGCCAGGACAGTACCGTTTCTGGTTTATGTGGGACGACATCGTCCGCGGCGCGATCGGTGCCATCGTGCTGGCCGATACGCGGCGGTTGGCCGACTGTTTCGCCGCAGTCGACTATTTCGAGCAGCGACAGCTGCCGTTCGTCGTAGGCGTGAACTGCTTCGACGGTATCCTGCGGCATTCCATCGACGATGTTCGGGAGGCCTTGCAGATCAACCAGGCCGTACCGATCATCACCTGCGACGCGCGGAACCGTGACTCCACGAAAAGCGCGCTCATCTCGGTGGTCGAACACACCATGTCCCGAGCGGTAGCGCGGACCTGAACCCGGGCCCGCAGCCGGCCGAGGGCGACCCCAAAGAATACTGATCAACTCGCCCTCGGCCGTACGGGACGTTACGGCCGCAGGCGGCTGGGATATTGTCGGCCCCACTCCTTTATCGCATCAGCCGTACTGCTGCACCCGGTCCGACTGCGAAACAATGCTGCTGTCCGAATCTTCACCGACGATCACAAGCTTGTATCCCTTGTTCTCTTCCGGGCGCCACTGACCGCCGACCAAAGGTGTCTTCGCGACGTTCTTGGGGATGTTCGCCAAACCGCCAAAGGCGAGCGGCCCCACTATCGTGTTGATACGCAGTTTACCGATGGCATCCGCGAGTGCCGCCCGGTCACCGAGGGAGCCGACCTGGGCCAGCGCTTCGGTGGCAACCTCGTACAGCGCGTGCACGAAGCCAAGGGTCTGCAGCCATGGCTTCCCGGTCTTCGCGGTGAAGTCGTCGGCGAGCGCCTGGGGGGTGGCCCCCGTCAACGAGCTCCGAAAACGGTGCACAGGTGACCACCAGACCTCGGTGCCAAGGTTGCTCGCATTCGTTCCGAGTTCCAGGACCGACGCCGGGAACAGCAAGGCCTTCGCCACCGTTACGATCTTTGGCTTGAAATCCTGCCGGACTGCCTCCCGCCAGAACAAGGCAAAGTCGGCCGCTGTCATCACCCCGGTCAGGATATCCACTCCCTTGCTCTTGAACTGGCTCACCAACGGGCTGAAATCTGTTGTGTTGGCCGGGATCGCGGGTTGCGCCGCCAAGGAGTAGCCATGCCCGGCAATCGCCTGCGGGAAGGCCCCGGCGAACGCCCTGCCATCGGGGTCATCTGGCCACAGCGCCCCGACTTTCTTGTTGGTGCCGAGCTGCGCCCACATTCCCAGGTAAACCTGGATCACATCCTCCAGGCCCCAGAAGAAGTGATAGGTCCATTTAAACGGCTTCGTGAGGTCGCCACCGCGCCCGGAGAACCACGACTGCCACGGAGCCGCGGTGGAGATGCATGGCACCTCATTCGCCTCGCACTGGTCCGCAACCGGGTTGACCGTGTCCAGCGTCGACCCGACCAGCACGACGTCCACGCCATCGATGAAAATCAGGTCGCTGGCCGCCTGAGCCGCCCTGGTCCGGTCGGACTGGCTGTCCCGGAAAACGATGTCCACCGGGTAGGTCCGAGTGCCTATGGTCAGGCCACGCCGGTAGAAGGAACGCATCGAGTCGGTGACGTACCTGTCCGCGACGCCGAATGCGGCCAACGACCCGGTCTGCGGGCTCACATAACCGATCCGGATGGATCTCGACGCTTGCGATCCGTCGGAGCCCCCGCCGCACGCGGCAAGCGGCAGGGCGGCGGCGGTCATTCCAGCCAGGCTCAGCAGCTTCCGGCGGTCCAGAGAGCCACCGCCCCAACCGTCCGGTCGGGCCATGATCGGACGATACGAGCTGGTCGTGGCGCAGACGCCGGAGTCCGAAAGGCTGCCAGGTCGTACCGGGTCAGCGCCGGTCACACAGTCAGATCGGAGCATGGGACCTGATCCTGCCGCACCCCGGTTGAAACCTGGGCACTGGGTCCTGGTCAACACGTATCCAGGAGATCAAAAAAGGGAGTTTTGTTCCCTGCATCGTGCATTGTCACCCGTTGTTCTGACGCTCGGCACGGCCACCGGAGCAGGCGATCACCGAGACCGGCCAGGACGCCCTCGGCCGGGCTGCCTGGATCCGCCGGGACGGCCCAGCGAACCATGAGCGCACGCATCCCAGCCCCGCTCCTTGATCCACGCCTCTCTTGCCAGTCGCGCTAATTGATCGCGCACCACCGGTTGGTCCCGTCCTCGAATGTCAGACCACCCACGTCCTTGCCCGCGTCGCCCTGTCGCACGCGGTTGAAAAACAACGCCTTGACGTCCTTGAGCGGCCCAGCGGTGAACTGCACATCGGCGAAGATCTCGGTCTCGGTGCTCAGGCTGTTCTTGGCGATCGTGTAGGTACCCTGCTGAGCGTTCCAGCTGTAGGCCCCTCGCCCCATCGGGATCACGAGCTTGTCCGGAAGTGCCGCCAGCGGCTTGAGGTCCGCGCTGTCCGCCTGGTAGCAACGGTAGGCGCCATCGATCAGTGCCAGCCCCGCAGCCGCGTCCGGATTACTCGTCGTCGATGTCTGCGACCCCGCGGACCGCGAGGCGGACGCCACCGACGTCGGCGCCGCCTCCGAGGCGCTCTTTCCACCGGTCACCATGACATACACGCCGATCGCGACGAGTGATACCAGTACCGCGATGGCGAGCGGGCCCACCCAGCCGTGTCGATAGCGCGCGAAGATTCCGGACGGGTAGTCATCCTCGTCGTCAATATCAATATCGTCGGTCAGGTCGGTGTCGCCGGTGAGATCAGGGTCGAAGTCGGTCCGGCTCGCCACGCCACGCCGATTACCGGGGGCGTTGCCGCCACGCCTCGCGGAGACCGCTGTCCGCCCGCTCAGTGCCCGGCGGCGTTCCTTCGCCCCCTTCGTCGCCATGCCTGAGATCGCGTCGGCGGACGACGCCCGCGCGGACGATACTCGCGGGGGTGCCGCACCACCGCGGTCCGTCTTCTTCCGGACGGTGGTGGACGGCTTCCAACCGTCGTCCTCAACGCTCTCCGGCGCGGGCTCCAGCCGCAAAGCCTCGGTCATCGCGGCTTCCACCGGCGGTTGAGGCGGCAGCGCGGCAAGTGGCACGCCCTGGGACAGCGGACCGCTGTCCCAGGCGGGAGCCCGCACGGGGTGATGACTGTCCCGGTCCAGCTCAGGCGTGCCGCCAGCCGCCGTGCCAGCCGCATGGCTCCCCGACGATGGCGGAGCCGGCGGCAGGGCGGTCGCCGGCCCCAGGGGTGTTCGCGGCGCGGTGAGCGGATCAACGCGAGGTCCGGCCGGGTCCCGGTGAAGCGGGGGGGGGATCGTGGCACGGCCGCTGGCATCCGCTCGTCTCGCGGCCGTCCGCGCGGGCCCGTCCGGTGGCGCGAAGGCCCGGTCGTCCGTACCGGAGCGGCGAGGAACCGGCCTGCCTGGCGGATAGCCGGAGTATCCGCCCGCGCTGGGCTCGGCCGGGCTGGGAGGCTCCGGTAACAGGACTGTCCGGCTCACGGCCTCCGGGCGGCGCCTCGCGTCATCGCGCTCCATCCGCCCGGACTCCGCTGTCTGATCGAACGCCCTGCTGCCGGAGCCTCTTTGGCTGCCGGTGTCAACGGGCCGGCCGGAGCGGGCGATGGCATCACGCCCACCGGCAGCGCCGCGCGCGGATCCCGGGTAATCGGGAGGCTGGTGACCGCTGATCGCATAGCTGTCACCCTGCGGAACGCCATAACCGTCCGGCTGCTGGCCACCGGGGTAGCCATTCGCGCCGCCAGTAGACCCGCCTCTCGGCGGACCATCGGCGCCGGTAGGCGTATATCCGCTGCTCCCATGGTCCGCGGGGCGCCCGGTAGCGCCCGCGAACCCTCGAGGGGGCGGCGAGCTGGCCGTCGAGCCGCCGGCCGGCCGATCCGCGGCCGCGCCGGTGGCGTTCCCCGGCGGCTGGAACGCCTGCGCACCAGATGCGGCCTGACCAGCGGCGGGGAAGGCCGTTAGCCGGTCGTCGGCTGGCGGCCAGTTGCGCCTGGCCTCAGCGGAGCCGACAGCCTCTGAGCGGTTGGGCCCGAAGCCGCGGGGAACTTCGGGCTGGCGGTCGCGCACGCCGGGATCCCGGCCCGTGCCTGGACCCGCGGGCGAGGACTGCCAGGCCAGACCAGCGCCGCGCGCGGAGTGCCCGTCGTCGGCGCTGCCCACTGACAGGTCCCAGCGCCCGCTCCCATGCCCAGGCCCGTGCCCGGCCGGCGTTCCTGGCAGGCCTGGCACGCCTCGCCCAGGATCAACCTGGTTCGGCAAACCATCCGTCCACGGTTCATGACGGACCGGATACGGCGGGTGCTCAACGGAGGGGTATGCGGAAGGAAGCGGTCGGTCATGGGTGGAGGAGACGTCAAAGGGGTCGACCGCGGCAGCCGCCGGCCGTACGGGCGAGCCCGAGCCGGAGCGCCGGCCAGGGTCACGCTCCGAGGGCTGGTATGCCGGAGCGGTGACATCCCAGGATGATTCTCGGTCCGACGGCTGATACGGACGGTCGTCGGTCTCGCCGACCCGTTCCACCGCAAAGAAGTCATCCGCGCGTCGCGCCGGTGAACCGGATCGCTCCGATGGCCCCGTCACAGGCCCACCCGCGTCACCGGAATCACCGGCCGTCACCCGCGGACGCCACATCCTGGCCGCGCTGTCCCACACCCACGCGCCATCGTCGCTCAACCAGCGCCCGAAGTCGTCGGTGGGCATGTCCTGCCCCCCAGGTAAAGGGCGTATATGCCCAGGAAACGCGAAAAAACGGATAGCCCGAGCATACACTAGTG
>NZ_CAKJTR010000093.1:17451-20266 GCF_917627355.1 Protofrankia sp. Cj3
ACTGCCGCGGGTATCCCGCCGAAACACTCGCCGCGACCTTGGCTGGTCCGTGGCTCACGGTGTGCCCACCGGCGTGGCCGAAAAGCAGCCACCCACCGAAGCCGAGCAGAAGCGCCAAAACCGCCGCTCCACCGATAAGCGCGGAACGCGGCAGCGGTGAGATACCTCGCGGGAACCCGCGGGTCTCCCCGTCGGCGGGCCCGGTCAACGGGCCGGACCGGGTCGCTCGGGCACTCGCCGTAGCGCGTCGCCGACGCCCATGGGTACGCGCACCGCTGGAGCCGGCGCGGCTGCGCGCCCCCGCCTCCAGCGCAGCACCAGCAGGGACGCGGTCACCACGGTCACGCTCAGCCGGGTCCCACCCCGGGGCGGACGCTACGCGATCATCCTGGGCATGCTGGCTCAGGCCTGGTGACATCTTCTCGGCGCCCGGCACCCGGCCACCGAGGACATCAGCCCCGGCAAGATCACCGGAACCAGCCGGGATGTCACCCTCCCCCACAGCCCCCGCGAGCCAGGCCCCGGCGATCGGGTCAGATACCGGGGCGGGATCCCCGGATGCCCTGCCCGCCGCGGGGACACCGGTGCCGATCAGGTCAGTGATCAGGTCAGTACCGAGCAGATCAGTACCAAGCAGGTCAGCGCCGAGCAGGGTGCCGTCGGGCCGGTCCCACCCACCAGGGCTGGCCGGTTCCCCCCCGACGGCCGGCTGGATGCCCGGCCCGACGCCGGGACCCCCCGTATCGTCACGGATCGACCGCGGCCAGTCCACACCCGCCACCGAAAGATCGTCCGCCGCGGGTAGGGCCGCTGTGCTCCGCGGGAGGGAAAGCAACGAGAAAGCGCCGGTGGACTCGACCACGATGCCATCCGTGGCAGGGTCGGCGGTAGCGGGGGCAGCCGTGGATCCCGCCGATCCGGTGGGACGCGGCGCCGACGGCTGCCACGCCTGGGCGGCCTCATCCCAGACGTAAGCGCCGTCATCGCTGACCCAGCGACCGTGCTCGTCGATGCGCATGTGTCATCCTTCGGACCGAAACAGACGGTTCCAGGGTGCCATGCCGCCTGAAGGCGACGTCACCCCGGCATCTGAACCAGACCGGAAACGCCCGTTATGCCTGTATCGCCGGAAATTACCTGTCGCGTAGCCGACTACGAGCGCCCGGCGGCAAGGCTGTCCGGCTCGCGCGGCCCGGTCGGGACGCGACAGAAAACGAGGCAGCCGGCAGGGGATGCCGGACAGTCAACAGAGCGTAGAGGTGATCAGAACTTCCGCCTTCTGCAGCTCCTTCACGGTCGCATAACCGGTGGTGGCCATGGCGGTCCGCAGAGCACCCGCAAGATTCAGGGTGCCGGGATTAACCGCAGCCGGGCCCAACAGGATCTCGCGCAGCGTCCCGGTGACAGGTACGCGCTCCCAGACACCGCGGGGCAGCCGTGAATGCAGGACATCCATGGACCAGTACCCGCCGTGGCCAGGCGCCTCGGCCGCGGCGGCCAGCGGCGCGTCGAGCATCACCGCGTCAGCGCCACAGGCAATGGCCTTGGCAATGTCACCGCCCGTCCGCATACCGCCATGGGCGATCACATGGACATAACGACCGCCGGACTCATCCAGGTAGCGCATGCGCGCCCCGGCCGCATCCGCGATGGCGGTCGCCATCGGAACCCCGACCCCGAGCACCGCGCGGGTGGTGTCCGCCCCGCCCGGTCCGACACCCACGATCACACCAGCCGCCCCGGTCCGCATCAGATGGAGGGCCGTCGAGAAGGACGCGCACCCGCCCACCAGGACCGGCACATCGAGCTCACCGATGAACCGCTTGAGGTTCAACGGTTCACCCGCCCGCGACTGGTGCTCGGCGGACACGGCTGGCGCATGGATGACAAGCAGGTCTATACCACCGGCCTCGAGGAGGAACGGGTATAGCGCCCCGACCCGTTGGGGACGCAGCGCGGCAGCGGTGACGACGCCGGATTCGCGTATCTCCGCCAGCCGCTTGACCACCAGCTCCGGTCGGATCGGCGCGGCATAGAGCTCGCGCAGCCGCCGGGTGGCCGCCTCGGCGTCGAGGGTGGCGAGCTCCGCCAGCAGCGCATCGGGCTCCTCATGCCGGCTCCACACGCCCTCCACGTGAACGACGCCCAGACCACCGAGCCCACCGACGCTCACGGCGCTCACCGGCGAGGTCACCGCGTCCGCCGGAGCGGTGACAACCGGCAGGTCGAAACGATAGGCGTCGATCTCCCAGGCCAGCGAGACGTCCGCGGGGTCACGGGTCCGCCGCGATGGCACGATGCCCAGGGCGTCCAGCCCGAAGGCGACGCGGCCGCTCTTCCCGATCCCGATCTCGACCTCAGTCACTGTGTCCTCTCACCGGGGATGTCTCACCGGGCGCCTGCCATCAGAGGCCTGCCACCGGGGACCGGGCCGACGGAAACCGGCCGGCCGCGCGCGGGCCGGCCACGGCACAGATACTGATCATCGAGTGTTGTAGTTCGGCGCCTCGACGGTCATCTGAATGTCGTGCGCATGGCTCTCCTTGAGCCCGGCCGAGGTGATACGCACCAGCCGGCCATCCTGCTGGAGGGCGCCGACCGTCGCCGAACCGGTGTATCCCATAGCCGCGCGCAAGCCTCCGACCAGCTGGTGCGCGACCGCGGCCAATGCCCCCCGGTAGGGCACCTGCCCCTCCACACCTTGCGGAACAAGCTTGTCGTCGGAGAGAACATCATCCTGAAAGTAGCGGTCCTTTGAATAGGAGCGAGCCGTGCCCCGGCCGCGCATCGCGCCCAACGACCCCATCCCGCGGTA
>NZ_CAKJTR010000094.1:0-19390 GCF_917627355.1 Protofrankia sp. Cj3
TTCCGCGAGCGGGACCGAAGGCCTGCAGGCGTGCCGCGCGGTCTTCCAGCGCCACGGCTGGACGGTGATCATCGCCAGGTATGGCGACAGGCTCACCGCGCTGTGGCCGGGAACGACCGGCAAGGGGCCAGCGCGGGGTGGCGGAACAGGCGCCGCCACACCCGAGCCGGCCGCGGGCGGCATGATCCACGACAGCCCGCGGACACCGGATCCGACCACCGGCGGACCCGGCGGGGACGCGGTCGCGGGCGGGAGCCCGACCTCGAAAGCAGTATCAGGACCGGTATCGGAACATGCGTCGAAGCCGGCGGCGGAACCGGGCCGCGCGCTGCCCATGGACACGCGGGCCGGGGCCGCGCTGTGACCTCCCGGCTCCAGCTCGTTCCCACTGCCGGGGCTGCGCTGGCGTCGCTGCTGTGCGCATCCGCGCTCGCGCCGTTGTTCGACGGCTTCTGGTGGTGGTTCGGCCCCGTGGTCGTGGCCACCGCGGTAGCTGTGGGCACGACCACGCTGGCACGGGCGCTACGGCTGGCCATCCCGGTGGGGATTGTGTCCGGGCTGCTCGGTCTTCTGATCACGGTCACGGCGTTGTACGCGCGTGAAACCGCCGTCGCCGGCCTGCTGCCGACCGGGCGGACGGTGGATGCGCTGCGTTCCCTGATCATAGCTGGCCGCGACGACGTCTCGCAGCTCGCCGCGCCGGTGCCGCAGCGT
Organism: Protofrankia sp. Cj3; assembly: GCF_917627355.1. Classification (NCBI taxonomy): domain Bacteria; kingdom Bacillati; phylum Actinomycetota; class Actinomycetes; order Frankiales; family Frankiaceae; genus Protofrankia; species Protofrankia sp. Cj3. The sequence continues at coordinate 715 of NZ_CAKJTR010000094.1, forward strand.
CCGGGCCTGGTGGTGCTGACCGTCATCGGTGTCTACTGCGTCGTACTGATCGTCGACTTGCTGGCGGTCACGATCCGGCGCCCGACGCTCGCCGGGCTTCCCCTGCTGGCGTTGTTCATGCTGCCCGCCACCGTGCTGCCACATGGTGTCGGAGTGGTTCCCTACCTGCTCGGCGCGATGGGATTCCTGCTCCTGCTCGTGATGGAGTGGAAGCAGACGGTCGAACGCTGGGGAAAGCCGATTACCGGCTCGGCGCAGGCCGCCCTACCGAACAACGCGAGGAGCCTCGCCGTTGGGATCGCCCTGTGCGCGGTGATGTGCGCGCTGGCCGTCCCGGCGGTCCTGCCATCCCTTGACGGGGTGGGACCGTTGGCGCGCCAACAGGGCGTCACCCGCTACACCGGCCCGGCTTCGGCGATCGTGCTACCGCCGCTCGTCTCGCTGTCCCAACAGCTGCATGCGAGCCAACCGACCACCCTGCTGTCGGTGCGCACGGCCACGCCCAGATACCTGCGACTCACCGCGCTGGAGCAGTTCGACGGACAGCGATTCACTCTCCGGTCACTGCGCGCCACCAGTGAGGCGAGGATCAGCGACGGCCTGCCCGCCCCGGACCGCAGCACCCGGGTCAGCACGGTGTCAGCGACAATCGACGTGTCGACGGTCCTGACGGAACGCTACCTTCCCCTTCCGGGCACCCCGAGCAGGATCGAAGGCCTTGCTTCTGGCAGTGACTGGCGGCTGTCCACCGACACCGGCACGGTCTTCAGCACCCGGACCACTACCGCCGGTGCGCACTACCAGGTGGAAGCCTCCACTCCCGATCCGCTCCCAAGCCAGCTCATGGCCTCCCCGCGGACCTTCCCAGCCGATATAAAGATCGACACGGAGCTGCCTCCCGGTACCGACCCGAGGGTCGAGAAGCTCGCCCGGGAGATAGCGGGGACCCGCGTGAACGCCTACCAGCAGGCCCTCGCGATCCAGAAGTACCTCCATGACACCACCTTCATCTACGATCTCAACGGCGCCCCGACCGCGCAGGACGGAGCCTTGACGGAGTTCCTGTTCAAAACCAGACGTGGCTACTGTGAGCAGTTCGCCTCCGCGATGACGGTGCTGCTGCGGACGCTCGGCATCCCAGCCCGGGTGGTGATCGGCTTTGTCCCGGGGGCCAGGCAGGCCGACGGCAGCTATCTGATCACTAACAGGGATGCGCACGCCTGGCCGGAGGCGTGGTTCGCCAGCGCCGGTTGGGTTTCCTTCGAGCCGACCCCCCGCACCGACGGAACCATCACCCCCACCTATGCCGCGGCCTCCGATCCGGCCGGCCAGGGCGCGAGTCCGTCGGCCACACCGTCAGCCACCACCCCGGGCGTGGCCCCCAGCACGGGCCCGGACACCGACGCCGTCCGGGACAGCACGCCAAGCCCAGAGCCGAAAGCTTCCGAAAAAACACGTTCCACGGAAAGCCCCCTGCCGACGATCATCCGCTGGCTTTCCCGGACTCTGGCCGGGACAGGCATCGTCACGGTGCTGCTGTTGCCGGCGTTGGTGCGGGTCACGCGCCGTCGGCGCCGTCTCGCCACCGCTATGACAGGCGGCTCAGCCGATCACGCGGGAGCGGCAACCGCGGATGCCCGCGTGCACGCGGCCTGGGCCGAGCTCGCGGACCTGACATTCGATCTTGGGGTACCGCTGCGGCCCAACGAGTCGCCGCGGGCCAGTGCGCTGCGGCTGGCCGACCACATCGCTGCCAGCCCGGAGATTCGAGCGTCGGACGCCGAGGCGGCCCGAGCCGCGTTGCTCCGGATTGTCGAGGCGGAGGAACTCGCTCGCTACGCGCCGTCGGCAATAGCCGGTTCCAGCGCCAACGAAAAGATCGGACGCGACCTGCAACTGGTCGCACGACTGCTGCGAACGGCGGCACCACGCACTGACCGGGCACGCGCGGTACTTGCTCCACGGTCGGTGGTAGGGGCGCTGGGCGTGCTCGGCCGGACAGCCCGCCTGAAGTGACCCGCTGGAAGCCACCCAGCTGCTGATGGGCCCGCTCAGGCGTCAGCGGCCGTCCCGGTCCTCCCACCGGCGACGCCAGCGTTCCTCAAGACGCTCAGCCGCTGAGGCACGTGCTCGGCGACGTGAGGCTGCCGGATGACGACCGCTCAGCTCACCACCGCGGCCACCGATCCGGCGAAGATCCGCGGCACCACGTGACGCCGCGAACAGCATCAGCACGAAGCCGAGCACACCGAAGACAACGATCAACGGCGTCCGGTTGAGCACGACCCCGATGACCAGGACAACCAATCCGAACAGGAACAGGAGAACGCTGCGACGAACCCTGCGTAGCAGGTAGGTACGGGGATTCGTCGAGCGGACCGTGCTCGCGAACTTCGGATCGTCCTCGACGAGCGCGCGCTCGATCTGATCCAGCAGGCGCTGCTCGTTTTCCGAGAGCGGCATCGACGCTCCTCCCACGACCGGCAGGTCCGGCAGACGGAACCTGACACCCAAGAATAGGCATGACTGGGCGGGCGCGGTAGGCAACCAACCATGCCGAGACAGACCGATCGGTTCGTCCTGCCGTCAGTCCTCCCCCCGCCCATCCCGCCTCACGCCGGGAGGGGCCATCAGCGGCGCCGGCCGGATCGCGCCGACGCCGAAACGGCCACGCACGCGATCAAAGGCGCGCTCGGCACCGCGCGCCCGAAGCGGCACGCACCGAACACGAGCGGGTGCGTTCAGTCTCGGGAAGATCTGACCGGCCCGACAACCATAGCTGGCAGCGCCGCCTGTGACGGCAGACCCAATGTTGTTTCCACCGTCGTGAGAAAGATTTCGACCTGACGGGCCAAGTCATCGGCATCGCGGGTACCGACCACCGGTAGGCCCGCCTCGGCCGCCGCCCGCCTCGCCGCACCGGCGGCGAAGAACTGGGCCCACTCCGCCAGTTCAGGCGCCACCGTCGCAAGTAGCCGCCAGACGCTCACCGGCCGGCCACGGTGACCGGGACGGGCCTGAGCTCGATCAGCGAGGACGGCCGCGGCGGCACGCAACGCCGCCATATGGGCCAGCGCGTACCGCTGGCCGGGAAGCTGGGCGAGGCTCGCCTCGTCAAGGCCGTGACGCGCGGCCAGGAGCAGCTCGTCACGGGAACGGCGAGGCAGCCCCGCGACCGGGAGCACCGTTCGTACGCCAGAACGTTCCCGAGTCAGAGCAGGTGCGGCACATGCAGCGTGTTGGTCAACACTCCGCCGGCTCATGACCACTCCTTCCATGAATCGAACGCGTGTTCGTACTCTGAAAGGAGTAAACCCCGACCGGGGCAGGTCGTCAACATCGCCGGCCGCAACGGGCCGCCGGACGGAAGACGGCGGCCGTTTACCGCAGCGGCCGCGAACACGTTCCCGGCGGCTGAGCCGCTCGGCATCCATCGCGGCGGCCGGTGGTTATCAGCGCGCGAATCAGGCCGTGCCGCGCGGACCCGGCCGCCGGTGACGCGGAAAACAAGACCATAACCACACCACCGGCGGCCCTTACGCGGCCGCACAGACCTGGGCCGCCGGCTGCGGTGACGCGAAAGAACCGTGATCGTGCCGCCGTCGGCTCTTCACCAGCAGAAACCAGCCCAGCGTCAGAAGAACCAACGGGTCGTGAATACCTCCGCGCCGACGATGATCGTCGTCCACAAGCACCAGCGCGGTGCCGTCATGGGCGAACCGGATGAGACCGCCACCCCGGCTGCTCAGAAAGCCGCACTCAAAGACGGAACCGCGGGGAACGACCCAACGCACCGCACGGCTGCCCGGAAGTTCGACCGTACCGCCACCACCGCGGCGCGCCGACCGAAAAGCAACCAGCGGAATCGACGTAACGGGATCGAACACCCGTAGCCCACGGCCATCAGGATCAGCTTCCAACGCCAGCAGCCGGCCCGCGACCATCAGCTCAACCCGGCGGTGCTCATCCCAGTCCGCGAGAATCGCGGCGACGCGCCTGCCATCCGCGACCAGCACGACCTGGTCCGGTCTGCCGTCGACGGTGCCCAGCGCCACCTCATGCAGAAGTCCTGACCGTGCTGTCTCCTTCGTCGATGTGTCCATAATGATCGACATACCCTCCTGTTGCTCCTCGGCCCTCGGGCGAGCGGGCCTGATAGAACAAGCAGAACAAGCAGTCATCAACCAGTCGTACACATGCGATCAGAGCGAAAATTGATGTTCCGTTGACAAAAATGCGGAATCAGCCGCGGCAGCCGCGCGGACCGCGGACGAGAGAGCCCGCGCTGCCTCGTATCGGTAACAGTCGCCCATCCGACTCGGCCCACGCACGCGAAGTGGTTGCGACAGCGGCACCCACGACGCACGCTGCGGTGGCGACCCAAAAACACCGGGCCAGCCCGCGCCAGCGAGCAATCTGATCACAGACGACACGATCCTCACCTCCCAGATACGCCGACAGCACGGCCGCGCCGTCGGCGGCCCGAAGAAGCGCGGCCCCCGGAATCAGGTATCCCCAGATATCGTAATCAGACGGGATCGGCGCGAGAAGGTCACATGCCAGACAAAGAGAACCTGCATTTCGCAATCCTCGGCCCCACCGAGGCCACCCGCGGCGGCAATGTGATCATTCTTGGCGGAAAGCAACGGAAAACGCTGCTCACGGTCCTGCTGTTGAACGTCGACCAGATCGTCACAACCCACCGCCTGATCGAGGCGGTCTGGGACGGTCACCCCCCGGACCGGGCGTTGGCAACGCTGCGGACGCACATCAGCGAGCTGCGCCGCAGGCTCGACCCGGCCAGAGGCAGCCGGCTCCTCGTCCGCCACGGCTCGGGGTACTCGCTTCGGGTGAGCCCCGAGCAGATCGACGCCACCCGGGCCCGTACCCTGCTCGGGCAAGGCCGCCGCGCCGTCGAGGACGGAGATCCGGTCGCCGCGATCGCCCCGTTACAGGCCGCCCAGGGCCTGTGGCGGGGTCAGCCACTCGCGGATGTCGCCGAGTACACCTTCGCCGCCGCCCACATCCAGCGCCTCGATGAGCTGCACCGCGATGTCCGGCGGACACGGATCTCCGCGGACCTCTCGCTGGGCCGCCACCGGGAGACCATCGGCGAGCTCCGGGCGCTGGTCACCCAGTACCCACACGACGACGGGCTACGCAAAGATCTCATCATCGCCCTGTACCGGGACAACCGGCTGGAAGATGCCACGCAGGCGTGCCGTGACGGGCTCGACGCCCTGCGTTCCCACGGTCTCGACTCGAGTCTGCTGCGCCGGCTGCAAGAGGATATTCTGCGGGAGGCGCCCAGTTTGAACTGGACACCGCCACGCGCGCTGGAACGCCCGGCGCCACCGAAACCGCCCTATCTCGGGGTGTACCAGCTGCCACCGGACGTCGCCGAGTTCACCGGCCGCGACACCATCCAGACCAAGATCCTCACTGCTCTGACCGACCCGGACGCGCTGGCCAAAGGCACCGTCGTCGTCGCCATCGCGGGTAAGCCGGGAGCGGGCAAGACCGCGCTGGCTGTTCACCTGGCCCATCAGGCCCGCGAGCACTTCCCCGACCCGAGCCTGTTCTTTGACCTACGGGGCAGCCTGCCGTCTCCGCTGGATCCGATCAAGGTACTGACTCGGCTTGTACAGGCGCTTGGAGTAACCAGAACCGCGGTGCCCACCGACCCGGACGACCTTGCCGAGTTGTACCACAGCATGCTCGTCAACCGGCGCATGATAATCGTCTTGGACAACGCCGCCAACGAAGCTCAGATCCGGCGCCTGCTGCCCGCCACTCCCGGCTGTGCGGTCATCGTCACCAGCCGCTCCGGCCTGCACAGTCTGGACGCCTATCACCGAACCATCGATGTCCTGTACCCGGCCGAAGCCGTCGCGCTGCTGGCGAAACTCACCAGCGACCAACGGGTCGAAGCCGAGCCCGAAGCCGCCCGCGACATCGCCGGGCTCTGCGGCTACCTGCCGATGGCGATCCAGATCGCCGGCCGTAAGATCGCCGCTCACCCGCACTGGAGGCTGGCCCGGGTAGCCAGCCGGCTCACTGGGGAGCGTGACCGGTTGTCCTGGCTGGAACTCGGTGACCTCGAGGTCCGGGCCAGCTTCGCGTTGAGTTACGTCGGCCGGCCCGAGGACGAGCGCCAGGCCTTCCGGCTCCTCGCCCTCCCCAACATGGTCGACTTCGCGCCCTGGGCCGCGGCGGCTCTGCTCGACATAGGCAGCGACGAGGCCGAGGACATCCTTGACCGGCTCGCCGACGCCCAGCTCCTGGAACGACGTGGCCCCGACCAGGCAGGGCAGACCCGCTACCGCTTCCACGATCTGATGCGGGTGTTCGCGCGAGAATGCCCGATCGGCCAGCGGCCACCCGATAATGGCTTTCCTCGCCGCGCCGGGGAGCTGGCGGAGCACGGTGACCTTTCCCCCGCTGGGGCACAGCCCACCAGGACAGCACAGCCCACCAGGACAGCACAGCCCACCGAGGAACAGCCCACCGCCGCGACAGCACCGGCTGAAGCCGGGCCGCTGAACACCGTCGGCGACGAACTGCGCCCCGCCCTGACCAGGCTGCTCTCGGCCTACCTGACCGTCATCGACCGCGCGACCGCGGTCTTCTCGCCGGGTAGGTCACTGACGATCGACAACCCGGTCGCGCGTTCCACGTCAGCGGACGACATCGTCTCCGCGCTGGCCGCGGGGCCGCTGGTATGGTTCGGCATCGAGCGGATCAACCTTCACCTCCTGATCGAGCAGGCATCCGCGCGGGAACTCGACGAGATGACGTGGCGGCTGGCCGCGGCGGCCGCCCGGTTCTACGAGTTCAACGGCTACTGGGACGACTGGGATCGGACGCACGGTCTGGGCCTGACGGCGGCTCGCCGGGCAGGCGACCCACTCGCTGAGGCCATCATGTTGTGCGGTCTCGGCGACCGGAACATCCTCCTCGCTTTCGAGGAGGCGTTCTGGCGTCTGAGCGCCTCCGGCACCGACCCGGACGACCAGCCCGCGGTCGACGCGAACAGCGCGGCACGCGACCACCTCGATCTCGCCACTGAACGCTTCACCCGTAGTTACGAAATCTTCACTGCCATCGATCACGCTTTCGGCGAGGCACGCAGCCTGCACGGGCTCGCCGATGCCTGCCGCGGCAAGGGCCGGTTCGACGAGGCGACGGAGCTCTTCGACCGCGCGCTGCAACTGTTCCGCCGCTCCAACAGCCCGGCCGCGGAGGCCGAGACGCTGGTGTGCCTGGCAATGTGCCACGGCAACCGCCAGGAGCTCTCCGAGGCCGTCACCTGCCTGTCGACGAGCCTGTCCATCGCGCGGGATCTCGACAACCGGCCGCTGCAGGCATACGCGCTGCGCCGCCTCGGTGACCTCTACCGCAGCCAGACGCGGTTGGAACGCGCGCTCGCCGCGTACAACGAATCCCTGACGCTGCTCGCGGCCCTGCCCGACCCGCTGTGGGAACCGCGCGTCCTGATCCGCCGCGGGGACATGCTCGCGCAGATGGACGACATCGCCAGCGCCCGACGATCCTGGCAACAGGGCATCAACCTGCTACGCCAGACCCGCTCCGCGGAACTCGCCGTCGCGGAACAGCGGCTGTCCTCAACCATGCCCGCCAAGCCCGCCCAGTTCGGCGGCGGCAGGCTGCTCGGCGGCTTCGACCCTGAGTACTTCATCAGTCGTGCCGCCGCCAGCCGGCGGATCGTACAGGTCCTGAACACGTGGACCGACCTGGTCACCACCCTGCATGAGCAGGCGTTCGCAACGGCTGTGAACAGCGCGTTGAACGGCGGTGCGCTCGTGCAGATCCTCCTGCTCGACCCGGACTCGCCCGCTGCCGCGCAACGCGAGGAGGATCTGGACCGCACCATCAACGTCCCCGAGGCCATCCGGGACAACCTGCGCCGGCTCGACGCGATCCGAACGGGCCTGGACCCAGGCCTTAGACACCGAATGTCCGTGCGTGTATACACCGAGCAGCCGCTGACAAGTTACCATCGATGGGACAATGGGGCCATTGTATCGACATATCCGGTTGGTCGCTCTTCGGCGGTTTCCACCCAGCACGAGACGACCATCGACTCCACGCTCGTCCAGTTCATCGAAGAACGCTTCGCCGCCCTGTGGCGCCCGGAGGTCAGCATCAGCCTTGATGACTACCTGAAGCTGCCGCTGTTGATTGGTTCGTGCACGGACGGCCCCCTGGAACTGACCGTGCGGTACGTACGAACCGAGGGCGCGGTCTACCTGGCCGATGACACGCTGGCCCGGCTGGTTCGCGCCAGCGGCCCGGATGGCCTCCTCACGCAGGTCACGGGGAACCGCCATCCCCTGCTGCCGCTGGGAAGATGCCGTGCGCTTCTCTGTCGCGACGACCCATCCCGGGTCAGGGCGTTCTTCGCGCAGAAATACGGCGTGGAGCACGATGCTGTCCTGCGCCTGTCACCACTGCGGCCAACGGACCCCACGGCGATACGGTTGTGACCGTGGGAGATGGCGATGCTACCGCGGCACACGCCTGCCCCCTGGTGATCATCGACCTGTGGGGGGTACGGCCCCGCCATGTTCCGCACGCGGCCGCGAGGATGGCGCTGGACCGCCGGCACTTGCGGCGCACAACCGGTCTCGTCTTCGCCAGGTCCCTCGGCACCGGACGCGGCCGGACGTTCGGTCCGCGCGACGCCGACGTGCTGCGCTGGGCTGTGCTGACCGTCTGGGCTTCCGCGCGGGAAGCGGCCTCGTTCGAACGGTCCGCCATGATCGGCGCATGGTCCGCCATTGCCTACGAACGGTGGCGGGCCGAGCTCCACCCGTTGTCGTCCCGGGGACGATGGGCCCGTCAGCGTCCGTTCGGTGACCCGGTGACGCAGCCCGCGGGCCTGGCGCGGCCAGCCGGCCCGATCGCGGCGATCACCAGAGCCAGGCTGTCGTTGCGGCGGGCGCCCGCTTTCTGGCGGTCGGTGCCGCCGGTGGCCGAGGACCTCACCCGTTGCGAAGGCCTGCGGTTCGCGGTGGGGATCGGCGAGGCGCCACTCGGCCTACAGGGAACATTCAGCGTCTGGGACGACGCTGACGCGTTACGCCGGTTCGCCTATGGCAGCCCGGCCCATACCGACGTCGTACGGCGCACCTTTGAACACGGCTGGTACAAAGAAGAGCTCTTCGCGCGTTTCGCCGTCCTGCGTACCCACGGAACGGTGAACGGATGTGACCCGCTGGCACGATCCGGCCGAACACCTTCCAGCGCCGATCTCTAAGCAGCGTAAGCAGCGCGGACCGCGGGGCTGGCAGTGGCGGCGGCCACCACGACCATCCCCGCGGTTAAACACTCATTGAAGATCGCGAGGCACAGTGGAAGTTATGCCAAACTCAGCTTCCGCCTGAGCCCGGCGCACAACACAAGACACAACAAGAACCGCTCATCACACACGAGACCATAAACGCGCCTTTTGGCGGCCATGTTTCGCCTGATCTTGCCAGCCGAATGGAAACAGGAATGTCCACATCCGCCGAGCCCGGCATATACTTCCGCTCGCACCGGCCCCGTCCCACCCGCCGGATCCTCGTGGCGACCGGGGTGGGCGAATCCACCCGGTTGTCCCTGACCTCGCTCCCGCTGGTGTGGCTGCGAGCGGACCTCGCAGCCACACCAGCGGCGCTGTCCGGGGCGTTGTCGACGCTGCGGCCCCACACCCTGGTCGTCGGCGCCAACCCCGTCGACGCGAGCACGATAGCCGCTTGGGCGACGGCAGTCCGGGCACAGAATGATCACAACAAACTTCTGATCATTCGTCGCGGAACCTCGCTCGCGGCAATCGACTGTGACGCCGCGGCCCGTCACGACGTCACGGTTGTCAACACTCCCGAGGTCAACGCCCGCCACATCGCCCGTTTTGTCGTCGACGCGCTGCTGATCGCGCAGGCCAGCCCGGCCGGGCTGGCCACCCCGCTGACAGTCGGCCTGATCGGAGCCGGCTCGATAAACGGGCGGGTCGCGCGGGCCGCCGCCGCTCAAGGCCATCGGATTCTTGTCCACACACCGTCCCTGGCTGCTGATCCGCAGGCCCGGGTGAGCTGGCTGGCCGAACATGTGCTGACGGCTGCGGCCGTCACCTTCGCCCCCGACATCGACACTGTTTTCGCAGGCTCTGACCTGCTCAGTGTCGCGGTACCGCTGACCGTCGGCGGCGCGCACCCGACCCGCGGCCTGGTCGGCGCGGAACAGGTTAAGACGTTCATCGGCAGCCGGATCGTAACGATCTGCGAACCTGACGTTCTCACCGAGGACGCGGTCACAGATGCTTACGCCAGACGCGAGCTGACCGTCGTCATCGACAACGCGCCTGGGCTGATCGACCCGCTCCGCCGGCAGATCCTGGATCGCTTCCCGGACAGCACGGTCCTGCGGCCGGGCTTCACCCTCAGCTCAGCGGCGATGCGCATGCCCGGCTGCGCCGAAGATCTCGACCAGGCGGTTCTCACCGTCGTCGCCAGCAGCGAGATTGCCGATCTGGTCACCGGTCTGGACAGCAACCTGGACACCGAGAGCGCCCGCGAACCGCTGGCCGATCGTCGCGCGCACAACCCGCGTCACCATCGGAGCGATCCCGCCGAAACTGTGATCATCGGCGGTGGGATCGTCGGGCTGACCATCGCGCTGAGCCTGCACACGGCCGGATGGCGCAATCTGCGGGTACTGGACGCGGCCCCGGCCGACCACACTGACCCGAAGCGGCAGGGCACGACCTACGGCGGAACCGACGGACGCCACCTGTCGCTGACCGAGACGGTTCCACACGCTGACGCGTCCCGGCGCACGGTTCTCGCCCGTCCACCCCGGGACGGCGGATGGCAGCTACGTGACCCACTCACCCTCAGTGATACTGAGCGTGAGTGGGTGGCGGCTTTCGAGGGCTTTACCGACCGTCCGGGCCTGCGTGCGCTCACAGCTGATCTCGCGATCGGTATCAACCGGCTCGGCCTGCGCGGCTGGGAGACGTTGTTCGCCCACTATCCGCACGCCTTCGAGCGGCTGCGCCGGGATGCTCGGCTGCCCCGCTGCTACCTGTCCGCGGCTGATCTCGCCGCCGGGACGCGGCTGCAGACCGCAATCGACGCCGCGGCCAGCGTCCTGAGCCCGGACGAGATCGCGCTGCGCTGGCCCGCGCTCGTGACAGCCGCCGGCGGCCTGACCGAAGACCCGAATCAGCCGCCCCCCGCGGCCATCCACGGCGCAGTCGAAGTCGACGGGTACGCCGTCAACATCCACCAGCTTGCCGACGCCGTCCGCGATCTCGTTGTGGCTGTCGGCGTGCCCGTGCATGCCGGCAGCCCGGTGCGCTGTCTGCGCCAGGTCGGGAACGGCGATTCGGGCCACGGCCGTGAGAGCCACCCGAACGAGGTGGAACTCGTCCTCAGCGATGGTACGACCAGACGGGCCGGCACCGTCATCGTCACGGTCGGCGGGCGTGACCTGGTCGCCCTTGTGGGTGCGGACGCGGCATCGTCTGGAACGGTCCAGCACGTCCTCGGAGTTTCGCTGACGATGCCCAATCCCGGTCTGCGGCACGCCCTGAAGGTGCACGCGCCGGACCCTGTCGGGGTCGTCAACATCACCTTGTCTCCGGACTCCGCCGTGATACACGCCAGCGGGGGATTCGGCTATCTGGGCCTCGCCCGCCCGCGGGCGGGCGATCCGCGAGTCGCGGAACTGATGGCGGCGCTGGAGGAGACCGTCGGGCGGCTGCTTGCCCGGCCGCCCGGCGCAGCCGGGCCGCATCCGGTCCTCGACCGCCGCACCTGTGAACGCCCGATGACCCCAGACGGCCTCCCGGTGCTGGAGGCCGTGGACGCCTTCGGCGGGCGAGTCGTGGTGGCCGCCGGGACGAACGCGGGCGGCACCGTACAGGCGCCGGCCCTCGCCATCCTGGTCGAGGATCTGCTCAACGGCGGACCCGGCGGCGTTCACCTGGCGCTGCGTCCTGACCGGACCAGCCTACGGAGCACGCGGGTACCGGTGCCCACCTGAGCTGGCTCGGCGACGCCGCGGGCACCCGTTATTGTCGAGCACCTCAGATGGTGTACGAGACGGACACGCCCCGCGAGTGGTCAGCCCACGGCTGACCGATCAACATGGTGCGTGGTGAGGACAAGTGCGCGAGGGAGGCAAGCTTGATGGAGAACATCGGGCTGGTCCGCTGGACACCCGCGCGGATGCGTGCCCGGCTGACCGACGTCATCGGCGTCTACAAGGCCGCCTTCCTGGACGTCCACGAGCCTGATCCGGCGCGTGCGGCGATCGAGCGGACCATGCATGCCCGCCGGCACGCTGAGCGTCGGGATCTACGCGCGGTGGCGGCGCTGCTGCCGGACGACCGTCTGATCGGTTTCACCTATGCCCTGCCCGGGCAGAAGGGCCAGTGGTGGCACGACGTCGTCAGTGACGCGCTGCCCCCCGAGGACGCCGTGCGGTGGCTCGGGGACTGTCTGGAGATCGTCGAATTCCACGTCCTGCCGGAGTTCCAGGGGCAGGGGGTGGGGCGCGAACTAATGCGGGAACTGTTGCGGGACGCGCCACAGCGCACGGCCGCGCTGTCGGCGCTGGAACTTCCTGACAGCCGTGCCCGGCGGCTGTATGCCAGCGAGGGTTTTGTGCCGCTGTTGTCGAACTTCCAGTTCCCGGGAAGCTGGGTCGAATACGCGGTGCTGGGTAAACACCTCACGCCCACCGAGCCCGGCCAGGAAGGAGAGTCCCGGTCCCGCAAGGCTGAACCGCGCACGGGCCGGGCTCACGGCGCCAACGGCCCGCGGGTACGTGCCGTCTGATCCGGCCTGTGTTCGGCCTTGCGTTCCGGAAGGCCCGGCACGGCGGAGCACCCTCGTGCCGTCTTCGGCGTCTCGGCCCGCGCGGGCCCGCCACGACAGGTCCCGATACCCGAGACCTGTCGTGGCGGGCCTTCTCCCGTGGGCCTTCGCGGCTGCCACCGTCGCCGCCCAGATCCCGTATCCCCTGGTCACGAACGCCGGAAAACACGATCTCACAGTAACGTCGGTGTTGCTTTTCACCACGGCCTCGGTTATCCACGCGGTCCGTACCCGCGGCGCCGGATGGGCTGCCCGCATGGTCATGGTGAGCGTCGGTGGTGGTCTGGCCGCCGAGATCGCCGGGGTCCACACCGGCCTCGTCTTCGGCCGCTACAGCTACACCGGCACCCTCGGGCCGGCCGTCGGCGGAGTACCCGTGGTGATCCCGTTGGCCTGGACGATGATGGCCTACCCAGCCTTCACGCTGGGACGCTACACCGCCCTGCGACTTGCCGAGTCACGTGGTCGTGACGCCGCGGGCCCCGGAGCGCACCCAAGCGCCATGATCACCGCCCTGCTGGGAGGCCTGCTTCTGACAGCCTGGGATCTCTATCTGGACCCGCAGATGGTGGCCGCCGGCTACTGGCGATGGTCGGGCGACGGGCCCGCCCTCAACGGCATTCCGCTGTCGAACACGGCCGGCTGGCTGGTCGTGGGCACTCTGATCACAGGGAGCCTGGCCCTGATACCGCGACGGCGGGCCATCCCGGCTGACCGGTTCCCCGACCACCTGCCGATCTTCATGATCGGATGGACCTATGCCTCGTCGTTGCTCGCGAACCTGGTGTTCTTCGACCGTCCTGGTGTGGCGTTCGCCGGTGGCGTCGGCATGGGGACGCTGCTCGCCGGTACGGCAACCGCGGCCGTGGCAACGCGCCGGCAGCACCGGCGGGCCTCGTGACCTCCCGGCGACCGGCCCTGGGCCGGCGTTCACGGCCGGCACGGCCGGGCCGCTGGGCGCGGCTGTCACTGCTTACAGGCACGGTCGCCGCGGGCGTGCTCACCGTGCACACCGCGGTGAACGCCCGTCTGTTGCGGGTCGCGCCGGGCGCCCAGCCGGTGACCGAGCTGGTGAGTGTGTTGCTGCCGGCACGCGACGAAGCCGGACAGGTGACCGCGTGCCTGTCCGCGGTGCTGGCCTCGGTCGCGCTCCCCCACCTTGAAGTGATCGTCTATGACGACGCCTCCACCGACAGCACCGCCGAGGCGGTGGGCAGGGCGGCCGAGGGTGACCCCCGCGTCCGGATCATTCACGGCGGCACGCTGCCGGCCGGCTGGCTCGGCAAACCGCATGCGTGCGCCAGGCTCGCCGATGAGGCGCGGGGGAGCGTCCTGGTGTTCATCGACGCGGACGTCACCGTCGCCCCGGACGGGATCGCCCGGACGGTCGGGCTGCTGCGCGCGAGCGGTCTCGGCCTCGTCTCGCCCTACCCCCGCCAGGAGGCTCGAACGGTCGCGGAACGGCTGGTCCAGCCACTCCTGCAGTGGTCGTGGCTGGCGTTGCTGCCGCTGCGGCTGGCCGAACAGTCCTTGCGTCCGTCGTTGTCCGCGGCGAACGGGCAGCTCCTGTGCGTTGACACGGCCGTTTATCACCAGGCCGGTGGACATACCAGCGTCCGTGGCCATGTGCTCGAGGACATAGCGCTGCTGCGCGCGCTGAAGGCGGCGGGAGCGCGCGGGGTTGTCACGGACGGGACGGACATCGCCCGGACCCGGATGTACCACGGCTGGCCGCAGCTACGCGACGGCTACGCGAAGTCGCTGTGGGCCGGCGGCGGAAGCATCCGCGCAAGTGCCGGCCAGGTCGGCATACTGGCCTGGCTCTTCGTGCTCCCGGCCGTTGCCATGCTGCGCGGTTCCCGGACAGGTCTCGCCGGCTATGCGCTGGGAGTGGCTGGACGAGTGATCGCGGCACGGCGCACCGGCGGCCGGAGCTGGCCCGACGCCCTGGCGCACCCGCTGTCCATCTGCGTGTTCGGCTACCTGACCGCGCTGTCCTGGGCACAGCGGCTACGCGGCACCGCCACCTGGAAGGGCCGTCCCGTCTGAGAGCGTGTTTGAGATCGTCATTCCGGCTCACCGCGCCCAGGTGCCCCCTGGCCGCGTTGTCGGCCAAACCGATACAACTCATCCGGTATCGCTTCGGCCTTCCGCCTTGCCAGGGGGCGCCTGGACGCGGCTCACTGATCGAAAGCCCGATCTCAAACACGCTCTGACCGATGAAAACCGGCCGTACAGCCGATGAACGGAACACGATGGCATACCGGCGGGCGTATCCGGCCGCTACGGCCCACTTCGTGCGTGAGGTCCGATTCCCTGTCTCCTCCGACGCTGGTCGGCCGCTGCCCCGTTCCAGGTCGACCGGGGTCACGCGGCCGCGAGTCGACCTCGGCCTTCGGATGCCTCGCGGCCAATCGTCATCGATACCCAGCGGAACCAGCCGATCTTCAAACCGTGGATGGTACGAGACTGCGCGGACATGAAGATCGAGTTCGTCGGAATGACCTTGAAGAACGCACCGAGCATCGTCACCGCCGCATTCATGAATCCCGGTGGCGCGCGGGCTGATCTCACCTACACGCCGGCCGGTAGCGAACAGCCCGGGGAGGTCGCCTATGGCGAGCCCTTCACCGTTCAGCCGGTCAACAACCCGCTCACCGTGATGACCATCGGCGGCGGCGCCATCAAACGTGTGCTGGAACAGCGGGGCAGGACCAACCGGATCCTCCAACCAGCCGGAATCACCTACAATTACAGCGGCGGCGCACCCGTCGGCTCGACGGTAAGCAACGTGGCCATCGGCGGATAGCCGCTGAATCCCGCGACTTCCTGCCGGATCACCGAAACCTGATGTTGGCGACACGAACGCGGAACAGCGGGCTCCGCTCATCCCAGCCCCCGTACCATGACGAGAAAAATTCGGTGTGGTAACTATTTTTCGTGGCGGCTGGAGGTGTCGTGGCCCACGCAGCGCTCCGGGTGCGTTCATGCTGGTCTTATGCAAGCCTCGCTGGTCGATTGAGGGGAAACATATGGACGTGGCAATACGGCTGCTGGGAAGCGCCACGGACGATCTCCGGTCGTTGCAGGCCTGGCTGGTCGCGGAAGACGAGTTACGCGGCCGGGTGGAGTCCATCGAACAGACACCGGCTCCAGGCCAGCTGGGGTCGGCCCTCGATACGCTGATCGTCGCGCTGGGTCCGGGCGGTGCCGTATCGGTGCTGCTCGCAGGCCTGATCTCCTGGATTCGGAGCCGGCACAGCGATGTGGATATCACCGTGGAACGGCGGGACGGCCATACCACGATCCGGCTGTCGGCACGGCGGATACGGGAGCTGAACGCCGCCAGCCTCCGGGACGAGATCGACCAGCTCGGCCAGGCACTCAGCGGCCAGGCACTCAGCGGGCCGCTCCCCCCGGTGGCGAGCGATGACCCGAGCCTGCCCGTGGGTCCCCGCCGCGGCCAGCCCGGCGCGAACCGCGCACCGTGACCGGGCTGGCCAATCCGGGGGTGCGGGTGCTGCTCGTCGGTACCAGCATGCACGAGCCGGGGTCACGGCTGCCCGATGTTCCCGCGGTCACCCGTACCGTCACCGACCTCGCGCGGTGCCTGACAGACCGCTGCGGCCTGCCCAAGCCGGGGCTGCGCACGCTGGTCGACCCGGCCGACCCGATCGTGTTCGACCGTGCGGTCAGCGCCGCGGCCCGGGAGGCCAGCGACGTCCTGCTCGTCTACTACGTCGGCCACGGGCTGCTCAGCCCGGACGGCGAGCTGCACCTGGCCACCTCCGCCTCGCTCGACCTGACCCGGCCACCGGCGCCGCATTACCAGGCCCTTCCCTACCGCACCCTCCGTGACACCCTCGCCAACTGCCGGGCGCGGACGGTGGTGGTCGTGCTGGACTGCTGTTTTGCCGGCCGGGCATCGGCTGCGCTGCTCACCGGCACCGATGACGTGTTCGCGATGACCGCCGTCCGCGACAGCTACCTGCTCACCGCCGCCGCACCCGAGGAGGCGGCCCTGGCGCTGCCGGGCGAGCGGCACACCGCGTTCACCGGCGCGCTGATCGACCTCCTGACCAGGGGTGACCCGACCGGCCCGCCGCGGCTCACCCTCGAACGCGCCTACCGTTATCTCGCCCGTGCCCTGCCCGCCGCCGGCCGGCCGGAACCGCGCCGCAACGCCGGCGGTAGAGCCGGTGATCTCATGCTCACCGACAATCGGGCTTACCGGCCGCCCCCGCCCGCACGCCGCCCTGGCCAGCCCGGCGACGATCAGGAAACAGTCCGGCCCGACAGCCACACCGACACCGATCCGGTCGAAGACATCTGCCCCTACCGGGGCCTGGAGGCCTACGGCCCGAACGACGCACGATTCTTCTTCGGCCGTGACACGCTCACCGCCACGCTGCTGGCGCGGCTCACCGACCGGCTCACCGATCCCCAACCGGTGATGGTGGTGGGGGCCTCCGGCTCGGGCAAATCGTCGCTGCTACGCGCCGGGCTCATCCCGGCGGTACGTGCCGGCAAGCTGGATGTACCCGGATCATGGGAATGGCCGTGCCATATCATCACCCCGGGTTCGGACCCGCTCGCCGAGCTGGCCTCGCTGCTGGCCCGCGCCACTGGCAGCCAGCCGGAGGCTGTTCGTGCTCTCCTGGCAGATGATCCACAACGGGCGGCTGATCTCACGGAGAGCGCTGTTGATGCCGCGATGCCCGCCGATACCGGCTACACCGCCGAGCCGGGGGCGACGGCCGGCGCCGCCGCGCCGACGCCGCGGATGCTGTTGGTCGTCGACCAGTTCGAGGAGCTGTTCACCAACGACATCCCCGCCACCGACCAGCAGGCCTTCGTCCGGGCACTCACCGCCGCCGGCACCCCCCGGAACAACATCCCGCCTCCTGCCCTTGTCGTCATCGGGATGCGCGCGGACTTCTACGGCCGCGCCACGGAGCACCCCGAACTCGTCGGCGGGCTGAGCGACGGCCAGGTCCCCGTCGGGCCGATGACCCGCGCCGACCTCATCGACGTCATCCGCCGCCCCGCGCAGGAAGTCGGGCTCGATCTCGAAGCCGGCCTCGTGGAGGTTCTCCTGCGAGACCTCGGTGTCGGCGTAGCCATGGACGGCGTCGGACCCGGCCGCGTCCACGGCGTCAGCGTCCTGCCGCTGCTGTCCTATGCGTTGCTGACCACCTGGCAGCACCGTGACGACCGGTTGCTTACCGCCGCGGGCTACGCCGCGACGGGCGGCATTGACAACGCCGTCGCCACCACCGCCGAACGGGTCTATGCCGCGCTCGACAAGGCCGGCCAGGCCGCGGCCCACTGGCTGCTGCTCCGCCTCGTGCACGTCAGTGCCGACGGAGGTGAGGACACCCGACGTCGGCGTTCCCGCGCTGAACTGATCGCCGACTACCCGGACGGGAGCGCCGTCGAAGCGGTGCTCGACGCGTTCGCCACCGAAAAGGCCCGCCTGCTCACCATCGGCCAGGATACCGTGCAGATCACGCACGAAGCGCTGCTGCATGCCTGGCCAACCCTACGTTCCTGGATCGACACCGACCGGTCCGCCCTCGTCGTCGAACAAAGCCTCAGCGACGACGCCACGACCTGGCGGGACAGCGGCAATGACCCCGACCTGCTCTACCGCGGCACCCGGCTGGCCCTGGCCCGCGAGCGGGTCGAGACCTCCGGCCGGCACGACAGCCTCGCCCCGGCCGCCCGGACCTTTCTCGCTGCCAGCATCGACGCCGACAACGCCCGTGCCGAGGCTGAACGCCGCCGAG
>NZ_CAKJTR010000095.1:0-19273 GCF_917627355.1 Protofrankia sp. Cj3
AACGATAACCCGAAACGCCCACAAAATCGAACATTTGTTCGTGCAAGCTACGAATATTAGCCCGGTCGCCATGGGCTCCACCACGCCGGCCCGACGACAGGGGCGCAACCCACCGGCGCCCGGCGCCACGATAGCCGCAGCCGCAGCCGCAGCCGCAACTGTGTTCATGACCAGGAGAGCATGACCAGAATGGCTAGATTGTGACCAAGGGGACGAGTCCGCCACCTCAGCGAAAGATCAAGGCCGGAGCACACACGCAGCGATGCCCGCGGAGACGAGTCAGTTGGCGGACCGCTCCAAATGCCGGTCGAGTCCACGTGCCTCAGAGCGTGTTTGAGATCGGGCTTTCGATCAGTGAGCCGCGTCCAGGCGCCCCCTGGCAAGGCAGAAGGCCGAAGCGATACCGGATGAGGTGTATCGGTTCGGCCGACAACGCGGCCAGGGGGCGCCTGGACGCGGCGAGCCGGAATGACGATCTCAAACGCGCTCTCAGGGACGGCAAGCAAGGCCAACCGCGCTTGAGCTGCGTTCTGAAACCGCCAAACCGCGGACCGTAACAGGACGCGACACGCCACCATGATGGCGGGCACGGGCAACCGACCGGCTGGCAACGGAGCCCGCCGAGGTATGCCCGCCATCAGGCGCAGCCAGTAATCATGATCAATTTAGTGTGACAAAAGCCGACGACACGCCATCCCGAGGATCAGTGCATCATCCGCGGGTCAACATAATGTTTGAACTCAAGCAGGTTATCCGCAGGGTCGCGCAGCACCACGGTCCGATGCTGTTCGACCAGCCCGGCGAAACGTACCTGTTCGCACTGGAAGACCGGCACCTTACGCAGTTCGATCAGGCGCAGGAGCGCGTCGAAGTCGGCACCGTCCCGGAATGTCACGCCGAAATGGCGCGGGTACAACGCCAGCTCGCCCGGTTCATAATCGGGGCTGAGGTGGCAGACAAGCTGGTCGCCGAAGAAGTCAAGCGTGATCCGGTCGGCATAGCGGCGGGCGAGCCGGCAGCCGAGCAGATCGACGTAGAATCGCTCGGCCAGCGCCAGGTCTGTCACGGGTATGGCGAGGTGAAAGGTATCAGCGGTGTTCCGCACGGTTCGCTCCCTGTTCGCCCGCCGGCTCGAAGGCCAGCAGCGTGTCCGACCGGAGCCCGAGCCGCAGCGTCTCCAGGCCCACGATGTCGGCCGCGTGTACGTTCCCGAGATTGGCCTCCGGACCGACCCGGCGGATGAAGTGGGCCTGCAGGATCTTGGTGGGAGCCTCGAACACAAGTCGATCCACTGGCACGTCGGAATCCAGGATGTCCTCGATCAGGCCGAACCGCAGCTGCCCGTCTGGCCGGCAGATGCCGCTGGTGCCGCTCTCGCGGGCTTCCAGAATCACCAGATGAGCGCCGGCATGCAGATCGGTCCGGATCGCCGCGAGCCACCGGGACGGTGACTGGCGCTCGGAACGTTCGGCGTCCTTGAACCCGACCTCGCTCAGCACGATGAACTCGTCGGCGAGCTTGGAAACATAACTCGCTTTCTCCTCGACGCCAAGGTCGATCGTCCCGTTCGACACCTCCACATACCGGCAGCCCTGCTCGTGGCACAGTCCCCGGAAATCGTCAAAACGGTTCTGCAGAATATGCTTTTCGAACAAGGTGCCACCGAAGAAGAAATCGATACCCAGAGTGCGCAGACAATTGATCTTGTTCGCGAGGCCGGCTGTCACGAGCGAGGTGCCCCACCCGAACTTCACGAGGTCGATATGATCACTAAAGCTGACAACAGCATCACAGAAGTAGCCGGTCGGCAGGCCATTGTCGATCACCAAGGTAATTCCACGGGAACGCGGTTTCGACTGGCGCGCGGGCAGCGCGAGAGCACTGATGATCATACTGCGGCCTCCTGGAGCGGTACTCGCCGATCGGGGATCCGGCAGGCGGGGCGAAATCACCACGCGCGCCAAATGCCACCCCACCCTTCTCCCACTACATGAAAACGCCTTTAACGCCGCCTGTGAGCTTACTGAAAAGATCGGGCGGACAGCGTAATCCTACCGGTCGGGTAATCATGACCTGTCGACGGATCCATCAGTAAGCTCTCATCGAGTTCCGGGGTTTCGTTAACGTTGTTCGAGAAGGATGCGAGCGTGCCTGCTGTCCTTGGCAATCCTCGTTCGATGGATCTAGAAAAGCGGTCGTCCGCGGGCCGCCACCGCATGATCGATCTGGTGGAGGCTCGCAGCCGAGATCATCCCCATCGCGTCTTTCTCACGGATGCGGGCAGTGGCCACAGCCTGCGCTACGGTGAACTCAACACGACGATACGTGACTGGTGGTCGGAACTCGACCGCGCCGGCTGTCGGCCTGGGCAGCGGGTGGCAATCGCCGTCTCCGACCCGGTGGACTTCGCCACCGCCTACCTCGCGGCTATCACCAGCGGGCGCCACGCCGTCCCGCTGAGCCCGAGCGCTCCCCCGGCGGAGCTGCGGCGGATACTTGCCCTGGCCCGGCCCGCCGCGGTGGTCACAGACCAGGGCCTGCCCCCAGCAGCTGGCGTCCAGCAGATCGCCCCGTGCCCAGCTCGGACCGGCTACCACGGTGTGGCTCCGGGGGGTGACGGTGGTGTGCTGTTGTCCACCTCAGGTACCACGGGTACCGCCAAACAGATCTTCCTGGCTGAGGCGCAGCTCAGCCACGTCGCGCACGCGGTGGCCGGCCACCACGCCCTCACCCGTGCCGACATCGGTTTCTGCCCGCTGCCTCTGTTCCACGTCAACGCCGAGGTGGTGGGGCTGCTCGCCACCCTGGTCGCGGGCGGCGCGATGGTGCTGGACACGCGCTTCCACCGGCGGGGATTCTGGCGGCGGATCGTCGAGCACAACGTGACCTGGATCAACGCCGTGCCGGCCATGGTGACGATCCTCGCCCGTGATCCGGATGCTGGGCAGGCGCGTTCGACCAGGGTGCGTTTTGTCCGGTCCGCGTCGGCGGCGTTGCCTGTCGCGGTGCTGCACGCGTTCGAGCAGGCCACCGGCATCGAGGTGCTGGAGACCTATGGCATGACCGAGGCGGCCAGCCAGATAACGGCCAATCCGCTGCGGGGAGTACGCAAGGCCGGCTCGGTCGGGCTACCGGTCGCCACCGAGGTACGCGTGGTCGACGAGGACGGGCAGGAATGCCCCGCGGGTGTCACCGGTCATGTCCAGATCCGCGGCGCAGGAGTGATCAGAGCGTATGTGGGCGAGGCGGGCAACGAACGGATCGACGTCCACGGTTGGCTGGATACCGGCGACCTGGGGTACCTCGACACAGATCGGTACCTGTTCCTGGTCGGCCGCACCGACGATGTGATTAACAGAGGTGGCGAGAAAATCTTCCCGCGGGAGGTCGAGGAAGTCCTCCTGGCCGATCCCCGAGTCAGCGCGGCCGTGGTTGTCGGCCGCCCCGATCCGGTCCTCGGACAGACGCCGGTTGCGCTGGTGGTACCGGCCACCGGGGCCGGCGAGGGCCTCGCCGCCGACTTGGCCGCCCGCTGTGAGTCAGCGCTGGACCGTTTCAAACGTCCCGTCACCATCGACCTTGTCGACGCGCTGCCGGTCGGGCCCACCGGCAAGGTGATGCGGCGGCTCGCCGGCAGCCGCCTCGATGGAAGCCGCCTCGATGGAAGCCGACGGCTGCGCGACCGGCTCGGCTGTACGAACGGACTCTCATGACGACAGCGACATCCAGCCCGGTACGGGCCGCCACCGAGGCGCCGGACGCCCTCCACCGGCCCCGAACGGCGCCAGCGGGAGCGGAAGCGGCCCCAACAGGGCCAGCGGAACCGGGGCCGCTGATCGGCAGTACAGCCGCCGCCAGCCGGCGGGCGCATCTTCACGACGTCGACCTGGTCCGTCTGCTGACCTTTGTCGCGGTGGTCGGCGTCCACACGACGGGCGGCACGAACCCGTTCCAGAGCGTCGGCGGCAACGCGGCACTCATGCTGCTGCACTTCACCCGTGAGGCGTTCTTCTTCCTCACCACCTTCGTGCTGTTCCACACCCATTACGACCGGCCGCTCGCGTTGGGCCGGTTCTGGCGGCGTCGTTTCCTGCTCGTCGGAGTGCCCTATGTGGTCTGGACCGTCGCCTATGCCAGCCCGGTGCTGGTACGGCAACTTGCCGACGGTCAGATATCCGCCTCCGCACGCACTCTCGGCTACGACTTAATCACCGGTGATGCCTGGTACCACATGTATTTCCTACTGGTCACGCTGCAGGTGTACCTGCTGTACCCGCTGCTGGCGCGTCTTGTGCGCCGCACGGCCGGCTACCATTGGCAGCTACTGGCAGGAAGCGCCCTGCTCCAGATCGCGACTCTGGCGGAGGTCCGCTACGGCCGGCCGTGGCCCGGGGTGGCCGGCATACTGGAACAGCACTGCCACGAGCTGTTCGCGATGTACCAGTTCTGGCTTGTCGCCGGTGCGCTGGCCGCGGTCCACGGCGATCGCTTCCGTGACTGGATGAGCCGGCACATCGTGCTCACGATGCTGAGCGCGGCGCTGGCCGCGGGCGCCGCCGAGCTCTGCTACACGATCGCACGCCACCATGGACAAGCACCATTTGACGCCGCATCGGTCTTTCAGCCCATTATGGTGCCATGGGGGGTAACGAGCATCATGGCCCTGTTCGCCCTGGGCGCGATATGGGAACACAAACGGCGGCCAGGACGTCTGGACTCGCTCATGCGCAGGGGTTCGGAGCTGTCCTTCGGCATCTATCTCGTCCATCCGGCCATCCTGCCGGGTGTGCTGGCTCTCCTTCCTCGCACACTTCCCCCGCCGTGGTCGACCTTGTCGGCGATGTCAGCGACGCTGTTCCTGTCGGCGGCGGTGGTTGCGCTCTGCCGGCCCACGCCGCTGAGCCTGGCGGTATCCGGCCGGCCCCGGCGACGACCAAGGCGCACCGGCGCGAAGACCGGCCCGAAGCGGCCCTCGGTTCCCGCGCCAACGGCATCGACGCGACCACGTTCTCTCGCGCCCGCGATCCGATCCTCCGATCAGTAACAGCCGGCCCGGCCGGACGATGACCTTCCGGCGCAAGAAACTCCTCCTGGCCACCCTGGCAGCGATGCTGCTCTTCGTGACGCTGACAGAACTCATCGCTCGTGCGGGCCACACAAAACCGGCCACGATAAGCATCTCGGCCGCCTCCAGCCAGTCGCCTTCGCCGTCGCGACGTGAAACCGGCACCGTCAGAACCGCCGCCCAGACGCTGATGAACCAGAGCACAAGAACGATCACGGTAAATGGATTGCGACGCATCTACCTGTTGCTGCGGCCGGTTCAATCCGTTGGCCGGCTGCCCTTGGTGATACTTCTGCACGGCCGCGGGCTGACGCCAGCCGCGATGGTGTCGTTGAGTGGGCTCGCTCCGCTCGTGGCCGAAGGCCGCGCGATCCTTGCCGTACCCACGGGCCTCGGCCTGTCCTGGAACGCCGGCGGCGATTGTTGCGGAACGGCGGGCCGTTCACGGCCGGACGACCCGGCCTTCGTGCACAACGTGGTTGCCGCGGTGCTGCACGGAGAGCAGATCGACACGAGCCGCATCTACCTCGTCGGCTACAGCAACGGTGGGAAGCTCGCCCTCCGGATGGCCTGTGAGGACCCTGCGGCGTTCGCCGGGATCGCGACCTACGGAGCGGTCCCGCTGGTGCCGTGCGCGCAGGGGGGCGCGGTGTCGGTGCTGCTCGCCGCCGGCACCGCCGACCAGGTGCTTCCCTACCAGGGAACGCGGCTGGCCCGGCCACCGCTGATGTCGGTGGCCGCGGCCGTCCAGCTCTGGCATGATCGGGACGGCTGCTCGGCACGGCCGACGACGACAGGCCGAGTGGGCCCGGCCGAGATCCTGACATGGCGCGAATGCCGGAACCACACCGCGGTTGCCACCGTCATTTATCACGATCTACCGCATGCCTGGCCGGCTCAGCCGCGGGTAGCGGCCGCGGCCAGCGCCGCCACCGTCATCTGGGATTTCTTCACCGGTCTGCCGGACGTACCGGCCCCGCCAAACCCACCCGCCGCCACGGTCGCTCGCGCCACCCATGGACCAGGGTGACTGCGGCTCGACGGATATCGGGCACCTACTCAGGCCGCGCACCCTGGGACTGCGGGATACGAGCCATTCATGATCACATGATTTTCAGCTGGCTACTAATCCGAAATGGGGTTACTGGACCGAAGGCAATCGCAATATAGCAGGTCAGGGCACGTGCTAAAGTCCAGTAGCCTAGATTCCCTTTAGTACGTATCGAGATGAGAAACGAAAATTCCGATCAGAATACGGCCGGCCAGCATTTCGCTTGGCGCGGAGAAATGACCGGACGAACCTCACGTTCCAGGATCCGCCGATGCAGCGCCCACATCTCACGATCACCCGCTTCAGCCGCCAGAAGGGTGCCGGTGTCGTACGTGACTCCACCTTCCTCCTCCGTCATCGGGATCTTCTCCCGACTCCGAGCCGATCGAGAATCTCGTCGGCCCGCCGCAGCGCGTCCGGGGGGATGGGGCCGTGCTCGGCTTCGTACTCACGGACGGCCGCAAGGCCCTCCTGGATGCCGATGTGGTGATCGATCACCTGTGACATCCAGGCCGACAGGCTGACCCCCTTGGCCGTCGCCGCCGCCCGTGCAGCCGTGAGGACACGTTCGTCCAGGGATGGGGCCAGGGCACGCGCCTCGCGTCATCGCTCCCCGTCCATCGCTGCGCGATGCACGGGTACCCCGGCTCATCGGTCGCCACCCAACACCTCCGGTGGCTCCCCGCGCCGCCTCGCGATGCACGGATGCACGGATGCACGGACCCCAGCCCCGCTCGTTGACCCACTCCCCTGTTGCCGGACGCTCTGAGCCCGGCAGGAACGGAGCCGCCAGGAAGTGGCCCGGACGGATCAACGCAGGCGCCGGGCCACCTCGGTCGCCCAGTACGTCAGGATGATGTCCGCGCCCGCCCGGCGGACAGCCGTCAATGTCTCGGTGATGGCGCGCTCCCGGTCGATCCAGCCGTTCGCCGCCGCGGCCTCAACCATCGCGTACTCGCCGGACACCTGGTAGGCGGCAACCGGCACGTCCACAGCGGCGGCGACCGCCGCCACAACATCGAGATAGGCCAACGCCGGCTTCACCATCACGGCGTCCGCGCCCTCGATGAGGTCGAGGGCGACTTCGCGCAGTGCCTCACCGGCCGAGCGGGCCGGGTCCTGCTGGTAGCCGGCACGGTCCCCGAAGCGCGGCGTGCACTCGGCCGCGTCCCGGAAGGGGCCGTAGAAGGCCGAGGCGTACTTCGCCGAGTAGGCAAGGATCGGTATCTCCGAGTACCCGCCCGCGTCGAGTGCCACGCGAATCGCGCCCACCTGGCCGTCCATCATTCCGCTCGGCGCGACCACCTCAGCACCCGCATGGGCCTGAGCCAGCGCGATCGAGCCGTACCGCGCCAGAGTCGCGTCGTTGTCGACCTCGCCGTCCTCGGTCAGCAGACCGCAGTGGCCGTGGTCGGTGTACTCGTCCAGGCACAGGTCCGTCATGATCACAATGTCGCCACCGACCTCGGCGACAAGATCGGCAAGGGCCAGCTGCACGATGCCAGACGGATCATCCGCGGCCGAACCACGCCCGTCCTTGTTCGCGGGGATGCCGAAGAGGATCAACCCGCCGACGCCGGCCCGAGCCGCCTCGGACGCGGCCTTGCGCAGCGACTCCCGGGTGTGCTGCACGACACCAGGCATCGAGGCGATGGGCGTCGGGGCGTCGATGCCCTCCTTGACGAACAGCGGAAGCACGAGGTCGGCCGGATGCAACCGCACATCGGACACCAACCGGCGCAGGGCCGCGCCGCGGCGCAGCCGGCGGGACCGGGCCAGCGGGAAGGCGACGCGATCACCAACGATATGATCAGCAGCGCCCGGCAGCCCGGTCACCGCCGGGAACCACGCCGGGCCTTGGGCAGCCGGGCGGCGAGCGGACCGACCTTGCCCAGTTCCTCACGGTGCTCGGCGGCGAAGTCCGCCAGCGCCTGCACCAGCGACGGGATGGTCGCCTCTGCCGCCTGGACGTCGACCCGCAGACCCAGCTCGGCCGCGGTGGCCGCGGTCTGCGGTCCGATCACCGCGATCACGGTGGTCTCGTGCGGCTTGCCGGCGATCCCGACCAGGTTGCGCACGGTCGAGGAGGACGTGAACACCACGGCATCCACCCGACCGCCCTTGAGCGCCTCCCTGATCGGAGCCGGCGGCGGCGCGGCGCGCACCGTGCGGTAGGCCGTGACGTCGTCGACGTTCCAGCCCCGGTCCTTCAGACCCGCGACCAGCGTCTCGGTAGCGATGTCGGCCCGGGGCAGCAGCACCCGGTCGAGCGGGTCGAACACGTCGTCGTACTCGGGCCAGTCCGCCAGCAGCCCCTCACTGGACTGCTGGCCGGAAGGAACAAGATCTGGCCGGATGCCGAAGGCACGCAGCGCGTCCGCGGTCGCCTCACCGATCGCGGCCACCTTGACACCGGCAAACGCGCGGGCGTCCAGGCTGCGTTCCTCGACCTTCTCCTGGACGGCACGGACCGCGTTGACAGAGGTGAAGGCGACCCACTGGTAACGGCCGGACACCAGGCCGGTGATCGCGCGCTCCATCGGGGCGGCTGTCCGCGGTGGTTCCACCGCGATCGTCGGCACCTCCAGCGGGCTTGCGCCGTGCGAGCGCAACAGATCCGAAAGGATGGCCGCCTGCTCCTTGGTCCGCGGCACCAGAACCGTCCAGCCGAACAGTGCCCGCGACTCCCACCAGGACAGCTTGCCCCGGGCCGCGACCGCGGCCCCGATCGCCATCACGACACAGGGTGCGTTCGCGATGACGGGCGCCGCATCGGCCTCGATCCGGTCCAGCGTCGAGGAAACCGTCCGCTGGTCGGTGGTGGTGCCGTCCACCGTCACAGCGACGGGTGTGTCGCCCGGTCGGCCCTGCTCGACAAGCGCCGCCGCGACCTTGCCGACCTCGTTCGAGACCGCCGTCATCACCAGGGTGCCGGGTGCCTGCGCGAGGGAGACCCAGTCGATGTTCGCGCCGGGCGCGCCCGTGAGCCCCAGGCCCGCGCCGATCCCGCCGATCCCGAGCGACGCGCCCAGCGGTGGCGCCGTCAGGCCCGGACCACCGAGCGCCGTTCCACCCACGCCGGAACCACCCACGCCGGAACCACCCAGGTCGGCCAGGCCACGCCCGCCGAGGCGGCTGGCCCCGTACGTCGCCGCGCCCAACGCCATACCCGGGGTGTCCGCCGACGGGGCGATGGTCGGCTGCACCCCGCTGGCGGAGAACACTCCCGCCGTGCTCGCGAAGGTGACCGGAAGCCCGGGGGCGACCCCCGAGTAGGCGGCGACCGCGGCGCCGGTCAGGATCCCGGGCACCACCCGGAAGGGAATCTTGGCCTTGGCCAGCGCCTGCGCGTCGGCAGCACCGATCCCGGTGAGCCATGGATCCGACGCGTACAGCCGGACGACCCGTTCCCCCGCCCGGGCCCGCGCGACGACCGCGGCGGTTGCCGCGTCCGCGTCCATGATTGGTTTCACCAGTGCGGAATCGCCGATACGCAGCACCTCGCCGGGAAGCTTCGCGACAATCTCAGCAGCGACATCGGGATCAACGATTACCGAATCGGCGGCGGCCAGCGTCTCCGTGGCGAGAACGGTCAGCAGGTCAGGATCGCGCGGGCCGGCTCCAACGAGAGCGACTGGGATCAGGGGCTTCTTCGTGCGGCGGGTGGCCATGATCAGAAATTTCCCATCAACGTCTGTGCTCCAGCGGACAACATCTCGTCCGCGAGGCGCTCTCCCAGCGCCTCCGGGTGGTCAGCGGGCCCGGTGACCACGCGCCGGAGAACACCGTTCCCCTCCGGCGACGCAACCACCGCCCGTAGCCGGATGGCACCGGCGGCCATTGCTCCATCGGGCGTCACCGCAACGTCGGCAAGAGCGCCGACCGGTGCGCTACAACCGGCCTCGATGGCAGCCAGATAAGCACGCTCGGCAGCGACAGCAGTGCGCGACAGTGGGTCGTCCAGCGCAAACCGTAGCAGCTCGGCGAGAGTGCCTTCACGTCGGTACAGGTCGACCCGATTGACAATGCCGTCAAGGGCGTCAGGATCACCCACGCACTCGATCGCCAGCGCACCCTGCCCAGCGGCTGGCAGCATCACATCCGCATCCAGCACCTCGGTCACCGCGTCCAGCCGGTCCAGCCGGTCCAGCCCGGCATGGGCGAGCACAACCGCGTCGACCGCTCCGTCGATCGCCTTCTTTATTCGGGTATCGACATTACCTCGGATCGGGACGACATTCAGCCCGAGCCCGAGGGCCCGCAGCTGCGCCGCCCGCCGGGGCGAGCCGGTACCAACCCTGGTCCCGGGCCCGAACTCGGCCAGCATCCGGCCGCTCGGCGCGACGATGACATCACGGGGATCCGCGCGCGGCGGAACGGCCGCGATCACAAGTCCGTCCGGTGTCGCCGTCGGCAGATCCTTCAGCGAGTGGACGGCAAGATCAATTTTGCCGGCCACCAGCGCTTCGCGCAGCGCGCTCACGAATACGCCAGTCCCGCCGAGCTGGCTGATCGCCTCCTGGGAGCTGTCTCCAGCGGTCACGATGCGCACCAGCTCGACCTGGCGGCCCAGCCGTTCCCGCAGCCAGCCCGCCACCGTGGCGGACTGCGCGATGGCCAGCGCCGAGCCCCGCGTGCCCAGCCGCAGCACATCCCCCCGCCCATCGCCGCCCAGGACGGGCCCAGCGCCCGCTGTCCGACCCGGCCGGAGCTTCCCGCTCGTCATGGTGCCTCTCGTAGATCAGGTGCGGATACGACGGCCGGCGCTTCCCGAGGGAGGTCGAACAGCTCACGCAGTGCCTCGGCATAGGTGTCGCCCCCAGGGGAGGCGGCGAGCTGTTGCACCCGCACGGTCGGCGCATGCAACAGCTTGTCCGCCACCCGCCGCACCGTCCCCTCCACCAGCGCCCGGTCCCGGGGAGAAAGATCTGGCAGGCGGGTCTGCAGCCGGTCGAGCTCATCGCGGACGACAGCGGCGGCCTGCGCCCGAAGCGCCACGACAGTCGGCGCGACGCGGTGCGCACGACATCGATCAAGATAGGCGCCGACCTCGGAGGCCACCAGCGCCCGTACCGACTCGACGTCGCTGGCAACCTGCCGCCCGTCGAGGGCGGTCCGCAGGGTGTCGAGATCGATCAGGGTGACGCCCGGAAGATCACAAACGGTCACGTCGACGTCCCGGGGAAGAGCGAGGTCCAGCAGAACCAGCGGCCGCCCTCCCCTGCGGGCCATCGACTCGGCGATCGTCTGGCGGGTCAGGATAAGCCCGGCCGCCCCTGTCGACGTGATCACCAGGTCGGCCCGGTCCAGCTCCAGCGCCACCTGCGTGAGCCCGACCAGCTCAGCCGCGTAGGCCTCGACTATTCGTCGAGCTCGTGCCGGGGTGCGGTTCGCGACCACGAGATCGGCCGCGCCTGCCCGCCGCGCCACCGCCGCAGCCAGAGATCCCACGGCCCCCGCTCCCACCAGCAGGACCCGACGGCCGGCAAGCGCGTCGATCGCGGGCATGTCGATCACGGGCAACGTGCCGGCCGGCGCCACCCGATCCGCGGCATCCAGCGACCTGGCACCCAGCGTGGGCCCGGGCGCCGACGCGCTCCCCGTCGTGCCCGCCAAGCCGGGCTGGACGGTCGCCATCGCCTGCCACCCGGCCGCGGCCATGTGTATCCCCACCGAGACGATCGATGCTCCAGCCGAACCGATCTCGGTCTCGCTGTGCGCACGCTTGCCCACGCGCAACGCCGTCTGGAACAGACCGCCGAGGGTGGCTCCGGCGCTGGCCTCGAGCTGGGCCGCCCGGAAGGCCGCGCGCACCTGCCCGAGGATCTGCGCCTCCCCCACCAGCATCGAATCGAGGCCACAGACGACCGAGAACAGGTGGCTCACAGCCCGCGCCTCATGATGGACGTACAGGTGCGGAGCAAGATCCGACAGTTCTGTCCCGGTGATCCGGGTGAGCTGGTCGGACACGTCCGCGACGCCACCGTGGAAGGTCTCCACCTCGGCGTAGATCTCGGTGCGGTTACAGGTCGACAGCACCACGGCCTCGGCGACGCACGCGGCCTGGCACAGATCGCGGAGCACCTTCGGGACATCGTCATCGGTGACGGCAGCCATCTCCAGGATGGACGTCGGTGCCGTCCGGTGATTGAGCCCCACGGCAAGCAGGCTCATGCTCCGTCCCCTCCGGTGGTACCCACAAACGGGCTGCCACCGCGGGTGCGCCGCGGTGTCGGCTCGGCGGGGGTGCGGGTCATGAGCACGATCCGGGAATCGACGGGCTCGCCCTGGCCGCCGGCGCCGCTGACGGGTGCGCCCACGTCGTCCCTCACGGCAAGGTCGTCTTTTACAGCACGGTCATCCGTTGCGCAAACGGGGCGTTTCCGGGCCTCGTGAAACGAGAGAATCTGCAGTTCCACTGCAAGATCAACCTTACGCACGTCCACTCCCACCGGTACCGACAGCACGATCGGCGCGAAATTGAGAATGCTTGTGACCCCTGCGGCGACAAGACGGTCACAGACAGCCTGTGCGGCGGCCGCCGGTGTGCAGATCACGCCGATGGTGACCTGATTCCCCTCGACAAGGGCCTCCAGCTCGTCGAGGGGACGCACCACAACGCCGCCGATCGATTCGCCGATCCGGCAGGGATCCACGTCAAGTAACGCGACCACGCGAAACCCCCGGGACTGGAACCCGCCGTATCCCGCGAGCGCGTGGCCGAGATTGCCGACCCCGACCAGCAGCACCGAACGGTCCTCGGTCAGGCCGAGCTCAGCGGCGATGCGGCCAAGGAGAAGAGCCACACCGTAACCGACGCCACGCGTTCCGTACGAACCAAGATGAGACAGATCCTTACGCACCTTCGCCGAGGTCACGCCGGCCGCTGAAGCGAGCGTCTCGGACGACACCGTATGCACCCCCCGGTCGGCGAGCGAGGTAAGAACCCGCAGGTAGAGCGGAAGTCTGGCGACTGTTGCCGCTGGCACTGGCGAGCGAGCACGGACGGCCGACACTGCCCGGCGAAGCTCAGTCATGTACGACTCCCGCACCGCTTGAGGCGCCCGGCTGCCGGCGGCGCCTGCCGTCCGCCCCTCGCGGTGCTGCACGGTCGAACGACGCCGGTAGACGACTGTCCGGGTGAGTTTACGACTTCGTGAAGGCGTTCACGAAGTTGATGTGATCTTGTGCTCAGCCGGCCGGCGACCCGCCAGCGAGCCCGGGGCCCGCACATCGTCGGCGGCTATGCGCGGGAAGACCATCCCCAGCGACCGCCGGTCAACGCACGCCGAAGACGCGCCTCCTCGACCCGCCAATACCCGTGCTCCCGGCCATCCACAAGAATCACCGGCACCCGGTCACCGTAAGCATCGAGCAGATCAGCCCGCGTATCGACATCGACCTCCTGCCAGCCGGCCCCGACATCATCGGCCACCCGAGCGACCGCGATTCGCGCGTCCTCACAGAGATGGCAGCCGGCCCGGGTCACCAGGGTGATCCGGACGCTTCCCCGCTGGCCGCTCACGGCAGGGCACCAGCTCGGGCCGCGCCGGCCCGTAACGCCACTCCGGCTGTCAGGCCCCGGGCTGTCAGGCCCCGCCCCGGCAAGGCGGATCTTTCTAAATAACACGACCTAATCACAAAGGCACTTCCTCGTGACGCATGGGACAACCACACATCTTCACCTTGCCATGCACGCCTGGTACCGGATCGTTAGCTAGACTCGGCTGTCCAGGGTCCCTGATGGTCGTCGCCGGAGGCGCGAGAAAACCATGATCGCGCCTTTTCCGGCCAGGCCGCCCCGATGCGACGGGCGTCCGGATGATCCCGGGCCTGAACGGGTCACGCTCTACCTCGCTCAGCCTCGTTACCTCACTCAGCCTCGTTGATCCTTCGGAGCCAGTATGCCCGCCGCCCTGTCCCAGGCATACCGGGGACGTGGACGGCCACGGGCCCCGCTGCGGTTCATGCGCGGATCCCCGCCATGAACCGGTCCTGGTCGTGCCCTGCTCCCGGCCCCATCGGCCTGGCCTCGCTGCGTGCCGAGATCTCATCGATGGCGAACACCCCGCACGCGGCCATGCTGGGCGGGCCGCTACGGGCCAGCTCGGCCGCGGGGGGATCGGCCAGCCCGTCCGGCATCCGGCCGGCATCCCCGGATCACCATGGCGGTCACCATGCCTCCGAGCTGGCCGATCCACCGCCATCCCAGCATTCCCCGCAGCCAGAAACGGACATCACCGATCTCGTGCGCCGCGCGCAGGAGGGGGATAACGAGGCCTTCGGCCGGCTGTATGACTCCTACCTGGAGCTGGTCTTCCGCTATGTGTTCTACCGGGTCGGCAGCCGGGCGATGGCCGAGGACATCGTCAGCGAGACGTTTCTGCGCGCGCTGCGCGGCATCAGGACCTTCACCTGGCAGGGCCATGACATCGGCGCATGGTTCATCACAATCGCCCGGAACCTGATAATTGACCACAAAAAGTCACGCCGGACCCGCATGGAGTTCCCCACCGATGACATCCTGGCGGCCGCGGACACGCAGCTTGTCTCCGGGCCGGAGGAGTCGGTCCTGGCCGGCGTCACGAACAGGGAGCTGCTCGACGCCGTCCAGGCCCTCAACCCCGAGCAGCGGGAATGCGTCGTGCTGCGCTTCCTGGAGGGGCTCTCCGTACGGGAGACAGCATTGGCGATGAGCAAGAACGAAGGCGCGGTCAAGGCACTTCAATACCGGGCTGTCCGGTCCCTGGCTCGCTATTTCGCGGCGGATACCGCCCCGTAGGCCCGGCCCCGCCGGATCGGTTTCGTCATGCATCCAGCATCCAGCGGGAACCGGGCGAGTTCAAACGGTCGTTGCGACCCGTCCCATCCTGCTGGCTAGTTTGGGGGTACAGGGTACACATCGCTCCAAGGGGGTCACCGACAGCATAAAAAAAGATCTTTTTAATATCGGCTACGCGCAGGTGATATTTGATCGCCGAAACTCCGATCTCCGCCTGTAGCTGAATCCAGCCTTGCTGAGTGCCGAGTTCGGGGTGTGTCCGCGGCCCGTGCGGCGCGCCCGCCGGGGCCAGAACCACAGCGCGCGAAGCCGAGATCCCGCAGCAGCCCGCCGTGAATATCGCGCCCTCCAGGGCGTGTCCCAAAAGCCATCTGTCCGGCTCACCACGCCCAGGCGGCCCCTGGCCGCGTTCTCGGCGACACCGATACAGCTCATCCGGTACCGGTGTGGCCCGCGGCCTTGCCAGGAACCGCCTGAACGCGGCTCCCTGATTGCACGACGACTTCCGGAACACGCCGTAACGCCACGGGACGGATCATCGGCGGCGTCGATGTCGTCCAACAGCTGCTGGGAACCTGGCGACGGCCGGCGCCGAGTGCCGCCGCACAGCCGCAGCGCACCGTACGCTTCCCAGGTCGCAGTGACAGCGTGGCCCTCCCGTGGGCCGTGGACGTCCAGGAGATCACGATGCGGTTTCGATCACGCCCGGTACGGACAGCTGACGACCGCGCCCGCAGAGCCGATGCCGAAGCAGCCGCGACCGCGGCGCTCAAGGCGGCCGCCGAGTCCGCGGCCAAGGCGCCACCCGACCCGACCGCGGCCGCCTTCTTCGATGTGGACAACACCATGATGATGGGAGCGTCCATCTTCTACTTCGCCCGCGGGCTTGCCGCGCGCGACTTCTTCCAGTCCCGGGAGCTGCTGAAGTTCGGCTGGCAGCACGTGACCTACCGGGTCCGAGGGCTGGAGAACACCGATGGGATGCGCGACGTCAAGGAGACCGCACTCGCCTTCGTCGCCGGCCGCGAAGTCGCCGAGATCGTCCGCTTCGGCGAAGAGATCTACGACGAGCGGATGGCGGAGCGCATCTACTCGGGTACTCGCGCGCTGGCCGAGCAGCACCTCGACGCAGGCCAACGCGTGTGGCTCGTCACCGCCACACCGGTCGAGCTGGCGGCTGTCATCGCCAGGCGGCTCGGCCTCACCGGTGCGCTCGGAACGGTCAGCCAGGTCGCGGCCGGGCGTTATACCGGCCATCTCGTCGGTGATCCACTACACGGGCCGGCCAAGGCAGCCGCGGTGCAGGCCCTGGCCGAACGCGAGCAGCTGGATCTGTCCCGGTGCTGGGCGTATTCGGACTCCATCAACGATCTGCCCATGCTGTCGCTGGTCGGCCATCCCGTGGCAATCAACCCAGACCCTGACCTGAAGGCCGTCGCCCGTGAACGCGACTGGCCGATCAAGGACTTTCGTACCGCGCGCAAGGCCGCCCGTATCGGAGTGCCCACAGCGGCCGGTATGGGGGCGCTGGCCGGAAGTGTCGCGGCCGGCATGGCGCTGCGCCGTCGATACAGCGACGCGGCCGGCTGACCCTGGCCGCGGGCACTCCCACCGCCCATCACCGCCCATCACCGCCCGCCACCCGCCGCCATACTGACCGATGCCACAGCCACAGCCACAACCGACAGCGTCGTCAGCGGCGGCCACTCGGCATACCGGGATCTCTCGGCGTACCGAGCCGGGTGGGCCGCGGCGGGCTGGGCGGCGTGCCACGGGTCACAACAACGATGGTCACAACCGAGGCCAGCTCGAGCGCGGCCAGCCAGCTCGCCAGAAAAACATCATCGACCGCGGCCAGCAGGCCAACCACGGCGGTTACTGACAGCAGGTAAACGAATACGAAACAGCGGGCCACCCACGTCCGCCTGGATCCCCTGAAACGTCCGGTCGCCTGGGAAAAACCATGAGCGCGAGGTCGGTCCGCAGTCGTCATGTGTCAGAAGAATACCGATCGACGCTGCATCAGGAGTCCGTAGAGAGAATGTTGGATCGTCTCCCGGATACGATCGGTGAGTTCGAACACCAACATCGGGTCCTCGGCCGCCGCCGGGGTCAGCGATTCGGTGTCCACGGGCTCACCGAACTCGATGAGCCATTTCGACGGAAGAGGCAGCAGCCCGAACAGCCCGAACCAGGGAAAAGTGGGGGTGATCGGCAGGTAGGGCAGCCCGAGCAGCCGGGCCAGCATCCGGAGATTCCCAATCATGGGATAAATTTCCTCGGCTCCGACGATGGTGCAGGGAATAATGGGGACCCCGGCTCGCAAAGCGGCCGAGACAAACCCGCCACGACCGAAGCGCTGGAGCTTGTACCGCTCGCTGAACGGTTTCCCGATTCCCTTGAAGCCTTCCGGCCACACCCCGACCAGGTGGCCGCCCGCAAGCAGCCGTTCCGCGTCCGGCTGGCAGGCCAGGGTGTTACCCGTCTTGCGTGCGACCGGCGCGAGAAACGGGACGGCGAACACCAGATCCGCGGCGAGCATCCGCAGGTGTCGATGGGCCGGATGATGGTCCATGATTGCCAGCGCGGTCATCATCGCGTCCAGCGGCACCGTACCCGAATGGTTGGCCACGATGAGCGCGCCACCGGTGTCCGGAACGTTCTCCAGCCCCCGGGTCTCGACCCGGAAGTAGTTCTGGTAGATCGGCCGGAGCAACGGCGCGATGACGTTCTCGGTAAGATCCTCGTCGAAGCCGTGCTCGTCGACCACGTAGTCGCCAGTGATCCGTCGCCGCAAAAACGCGAGGAAACCCGCGAGAGCCTGCTCGAGGCTGCCCGCATCGGCCAACGGTTCGGCGGGCAGCATCGATGCGGGGGCCATACCCAAGTCTCCCGCCGGATCGCTCTCGCCGCCCGCGGCGCGGCCGGCTCCCGCGGCGCGGCCGTCAGCTCCCCACCACCGTCCCGGGCGCCGCGCGCGGACCCGTTCCGACCAGGCGTGACGTGATCCTCACCAACCGGGTCTGTCTTGGCCCGGCCTGCCTCGGCTGGGTCCGGGTCCGGGTGGGGATTGCCGGCCGCGGTCATGCGCTCGGTCGCAAGCACGTCGGCAATCGGCTCGTCCTCAACCGGGACCGTCTCGCCGCCCCGGTCGACGCCCGACGGGCCCTGCTGCCGGGAACGCCGCTGCGCGGCAGCCCCCGTCCTGGCACGCCCGTCCTTACTCCCAAGCTGGATGATCCGCGCTTCGCTCACACCAGTGACCGCCTTTTCACCAGACCTGCCCCGCGCCCGCGGGCTGCCAGGGTTCCTCAGCCGTTGAGATGCGCCTGCCGAGCCAGACCGAAAAAACATGACCATGCGACCGTCGCCCACCACGGACCCTGGCGGCCACCGTCCCCGGCAGCCGACGTCGCCCGCCGCACGGCTACCGCCGCGGGCGGCTCCGGGTCACGACGTCCCGACAAGCCTGCGCCGCGCCAGTACGCCCAACAAGCCGCGTTCGACCCGGATAACAGTCTCACGGTCGATCGCGAAACGCATCGGGCGATCTCGTACAAAGTCGTCGAATGTCTCCAGCGTCGTGAATCTCGGGACATAGCCGAATACCTGCTTCAAACGGGTCGTATCGACAGCACGGCCGTGCGCGAGGAAGCCGAGCTGCTCCGCGGAGAAGTCCAGCAGCCGGGACCGGCGAACCAGGTTTCCCAGCGTCACCACGGCGGGTGACGGCACCGGCAGCGGCGCCCGCCCCGCGCGCCGTACCGCTTGGGACAGCAGGAGGACGCCGTCCCCCGCCACGTTGAACGTGCCGGGATGATCCTCGATCGCGGCCCTCGTCAGCACACCGAGCGCGTCCTCACTGTGCAACAGCTGCAGGCGCGGGTCAAACCCGAGCACCGTCGGGACAACCGGTAGCTCGAGGTAACGGGTCAACGGGCTGTCAATTCCGGGGCCGACGATGTTCGTGAAACGCAGCACGCTGACAGTGACATCCGGCCGGCGCCGGCTGAAGCCTCGGACGTATCCCTCCACCTCGAAGGCGTCCTTGCTATAACCACCGCGGGGAAGAGCACGCGGTTCCATTTCTTCCGTGAACAAAGCCGGATCCCGGGGCGACGATCCGTAAATTGTGGTAGTGGACTTGACGATCACCTTTGTAACGCTCGGCGCCTTCTGGCAGGCCGCAAGCAGCTGCATGGTGCCGATGACGTTGATTTCCTTCATCGCGCTCCGGCCCCCGGCACCGAGCGGAGTCGCGATGACATTCAGATGAAGCACGGTGTCGACCGCGGCGGCGCCGATGACCTTCGCGATCAACGGATTACGGATGTCCGCGC
The DNA here is from genome assembly GCF_917627355.1 of Protofrankia sp. Cj3. Taxonomy (NCBI): domain Bacteria; kingdom Bacillati; phylum Actinomycetota; class Actinomycetes; order Frankiales; family Frankiaceae; genus Protofrankia; species Protofrankia sp. Cj3. Next base: position 19,239 of record NZ_CAKJTR010000095.1, read on the forward strand.
GGACAAACTGCGTACACCCGAGATCGCCATGCGGT
>NZ_CAKJTR010000096.1:0-7206 GCF_917627355.1 Protofrankia sp. Cj3
GCCCGACCTCGCCTCGTACCGCAGGGTTCCCGCGCAGACCCAACCGTCCTGATCGGTCGTCGCGGTCGTTCGTTTCTCCCCCGTTACCTTCTTCGTGGCCCCGCCGGGGCTCCCGGCCTCCGGACCTGGCATGACGAAGGACATAGGGGCACTTTTTCTTCCGTTCCTCTGGTAGGCGCCTGATCTGCCGGGGGCCGGACGGGTCCAGGGTCGGCGAAAGCCGATCATGCAGTGACACGTCAGTGCCCTGGACGCGGCCGGTTCCCCGGCAGACCCTCCCGCGCCCAGAGGACCGGGACAGTCCCGACCGTCGGACGTCACCTCACCGAGTCTCGCTCTGACCCGGAATCGACCAAGGCTCCGCCGAGGAACTCGACGCGGTACGAACATTTCTGCCTACCAGTTTGGATCTTGAAGTGCCGCCGCACATCGTCCGGGACATCGCGGGCCACTCGGCGATCGAGGTCACGATGACGATCTACGCGCATGCGTCGATGGGGGAGAAACGGCGTGCACTGGGCAAGCTCGACAGCCACCTGACCGAGCCCCGACTCTGACGGCTGTTGCTGTACCCGTTGCTACACAGACGCCGTCCCGATCAGTGTCGGGACGGCGTCTGTGATCGTGGAGGGTTCGGGGAGTTTGGCCCCCCGGCAGACATCGCGGCTGGTGACGAAGCCAACCGAAGGTCGACGAGCGCACTCAACCGGCTCGTGCGCCCGGCAGGGATCGAACCTGCGACCCAGTGCTTAGAAGGCACTCGCTCTATCCGCTGAGCTACGGGCGCTTACCGCCTATTGTGCTTGTCGCCCGGAGCGAACGCGCAGCGCGGTTCTGACCCAGGCTGCGGGGGAATAATCGATCGTCGCGGGTCCCGTGTCAACTGGTTACTGACAGAGACAGAAGCGTGCTCCACCGTCGTCAGCTGGTTGCGTCTGTCACCGTGATGATCTCTTTGTCGAGGCGGCCATCTGGAAAAGTCCAATGTGACACAACATGGGTCTGTTGTGCACGCCGCTGGCGTCACCGCTGTGGAGGGGCGTCCCGTTGTCCACAGTTGATCGCGGGAACAGGTCGAACCGGTCGCCAACGGTCACAGTGTGACATGAGACGAGACGGCAATCGCCATCGCTGGGTTCCGCCGGACCGTCCGCCACGGAAGCAGGTCAGCAACCATGATCCTGGAGGGACCATGATCGAAGCATCGGTCACGCTGCTCGGCAACCTCGTTGACGACCCTGACGTGCGATGCACGCAGAATGGGAACTCTGTCTGCTCCCTGCGCCTGGCCAGCACCTCGCGCCGGTTTGACCGGTCGCAGAACCGCTGGGTGGACGGTCATACCGTCTTTGTCACCGTCACCTGCTGGCGTCACCTGGCTGAGAATGTCGGCGCTTCGCTGCACAAAGGGGACAGGACGCTCGTGGTCGGGCGACTCCGCCAGAGGTCGTTCGAGACCCAGGACGGAAGCCGCCGAGTCGTCTACGAAGTGGATGCGGACGCGGTCGCGGTTGACCTGACCCGCCAGTCGGCCGCGGTCCGGCGGGTCGTCCGCGTGAACCGGGAGAGCACAGGGAGCGCAGAGAGCACAGAGGTTACGGAAGGCGACGGGAACATGCTGGGATGCGAGCCCCTCGCCGAGGAAGGCAGGGCTGATGTGCACAATGGCCAGACCGGCGTCGGAACCGGTGCCGAGTATCATGACGGGGGTTTCACCCATGCGGGCGCGGACGAGTTTCTCAGCGGGTCAGTGCCCGGCGGGATGCCAACGGCGCTGGAGCCCGACGGCTCGCCTTCTGTCATCCCGGCTCAGCGTCCGGCGGCGGTGTGATGTCACGGTAGTCGGCGGTCCGCGGGTTGCCGGTGGCTCGGGCGCCCACCGTTGTCGAAACGGCCAGGAGGTGGGTGCAGGCCCGGCCCGGGTCCGGCCGGTGGGTAGCGTCAGCCCGTGACCAGCGCGCGGGGCGCCGATATGCCGGCTTCCATTCAGGTGCCGGGTGGGCGCGTCGACGGGCTGGCAAGCCTTGGCGACGGTTCGGGATCCGGGGGAGCGGGCGGTAGGAGGAGTCTGCCCGGCTCGGACGAGCCGAATGGCCGCCTCGATTCTCCGCCCGCCACCTCGCCCATCCCACGAGCGGCAGGGCGACAGCCATTGGTGATTTTGCGGTCGCGTTTGGTCGCGGTGTCTGTGCCGGGGCGGACGGTGGTGGTCGCGGCTCTGCTCAGCGCGGTCGCGGCAATCGTGATCAATCGTTACCTGTTTCCGTATTTGTCGATCAACAATGACGAGGCCCTCTACCGGCTGCAAGCCCAGACGCTGGCGGATGGCCATCTGTTTCCGCCGGCTCCGCGGTCGGCCGCCTCCTACGCACCGTGGCTGGCGGCGGTCGTTGACGGCCACTACGTCCTGAAGTACACCCCTGTGGTTGCCGGGCTGTACGCGTTGAGTCTCGTGCTCACCGGTGGCACCGCCGTGGGGCTCGGGCTCCTCGCCGCTGCCGCGGTGGGGGTCACCTACCATGCCGGCATCGAGCTGCTGGACGATCGGCGGGTCGCCGCCGTCGCGGCCTGGCTGCTGGCGCTGTCACCTTTGATCATCCTGCACAGCGCGTTGCTCTTGTCCTATCTGCCAGTCCTTGTGCTGTATGAATGCGTGCTTGTCGGGCTGCTACGGGGGCTGCGGACCAGGCGCGGGGCGCCGCTTGCCGCGGCAGGGCTGGCGATGGGGCTGGCTGCCGCGGTCCGGCCCTACGACACCGTCCTGATGCTCGGCCCATGTGTGCTGTGGGCGGTGAGCCGAGGAGCTCGCGGCCGGCGGCGGTGGCTGCTGCGTTGGCTCGGCGCGGGGCTGGTGGTCCCGATTGCCGCATTGCTCGGTTATAACTCCATGGCAACGGGTAACCCGTTCAGATTGCCCTTTGCGCTGCTTGAGCCCGATGACAAGCTGGGGTTCGGGGATCGGCGTCTCTTTCCCGGCGACCCTCCGCACCGTTTCGGCTTGGCTGAGGGGCTCACCTCGATCGGTGACCATCTGTGGTTTCTCGGTCTCTGGGCGTTCGGCGGGGTGTTCCTGGCGGCGTTGTCGGTCGCGGCGGTTATCCGCCGACGGCTGTCCGCGGCGACCTTAGCGCTCGGGGCCGGCGCGGTGCTGCTGATCCTCGGTTACATCGTGTTCTGGGGTGCCTGGAACGCGGCCGAGCTGTGGGGTGGAATCCGGTATATCGGCCCTTTCTATCTCATGCCGATACTCATTCCACTTGTTCTCTTCGGGGCTCGGGGATTGGTCGATCTCACTGTCGCGCGGCCGCGGATCGGTGGGCTTACCGCCGCTGCCTGCTTCGGGCTGAGTGTCGTTGTAATTGTTTTCGCGGTCGGGGATAATATGTCGTTCACCCGACGTGATCGAAATCTTGCGAACATGGTCGCGGTTCAACCTGGGCGGGTGCTGGTCATGGTGTCGGCGGATCCGGCCTTTCTCATGCATCCCACGTCGGTGGTGGCCAACCCGCCTGGCATGGACACGCGAATCTTGTACGCGGTGTCACGAGGCCGTGCGGACTTCACGGTTCTTGCCGATCATCCGGACCGATCCGCCTACCTGCTCCGCTTAGCGGAGGGATACAATCGAACACTTGCGTCATCATCGGCCGCTCGGTTGGAGCGCCTGCGGGTGGTTGACGGCCCGAGCGTCGGTGTCGTCGTCCGCGCGTCGGTTCCGCCGGGGGCCCGCTCGGCCCGGTTGGAGATGACTGCCGATGGGCGTCGGGTGTCCTATCCGGTTGATCCGTCCCATTCGGTGACCGGAAAGATTACTGTCAGCCCTGACGGGGTGACGATGGCCGGTCTCGGTTCCGCTCCCACGGTCATTGCCGCTCCCACGGCACAGGTATCCGCGGCAACGGACCATTCGGTGATATTGGCGTTGTTCTACACTCCGTCCGCCGGTGGCGGCGAGCGTTTTTTCGATCGTCAGGACCTTCCGGTCCGCGTCGACGGAGGAGCGGGTGTCAGCGTTGTGGCCCCCGACGGCCAGGTCGGGGCGGTGGGGTCGGGGCCTGCGCCGGCCATTCGGCTGAGCGTCGGTTGATGGTCGGTGTCCTGTGGGAAGGAGGTTCCCGGGACACGGCCGGGAAGCGGGCTCGTACCCTGGTGTCGCACCCGTGCGGATAGTGGCCCCCGTGCCGGGAAGATCCAACGCTCCTCGGCGGTCTTCCCACCGGGGAGACTCCTGTTCCTGACCCGCGTTTGCTCCTGACCCGCGTTGCCGCCTGACCTGTCAGGTTGCCCGACTCGTAAGGTTGACCGCATGGCGCAGTATGTCTTCCAGATGCGCAAGGTGCGCAAAGCCCACGGTGACAAGGTCGTCCTCGACGATGTCACCCTGTCGTTCCTGCCCGGCGCGAAGATCGGTGTCGTCGGTCCCAACGGCGCGGGCAAGTCGTCGCTGTTGAAGATCATGGCTGGTCTTGACCAGCCCAGTAACGGAGACGCGACGTTGAGCCCCGGTTTCACCGTCGGCATGCTCGCGCAGGAACCACCGCTCAACGAGGAAAAAGACGTTCGCGGCAACGTTGAGGACGCGGTCCGGGAGATCCGTGGGGTCCTCGCGCGGTACGAGGAGATCAACGAGAAGATGGCTGCGCCCGACGCCGACTTCGATGTGCTCCTGACCGAGCAGGCGGCGCTTATCGACACGATCGAGGCGGCCAATGCCTGGGAGCTCGACAGCCAACTGGATCAGGCGATGGACGCGTTGCGGCTGCCTCCGGGCGATGCCGACGTAACCAGGCTCTCCGGTGGGGAGCGCCGCCGCGTCGCGCTGTGCAAACTTCTTCTGGAGGCCCCTGACCTGCTGCTGTTGGACGAGCCCACCAACCATCTCGACGCTGAGAGCGTCGCCTGGCTGGAGCAGCACCTGGCGCGCTATGCCGGAGCGGTTCTCGCGGTCACGCACGACCGTTACTTTCTCGACAACGTCGCTGGCTGGATCCTCGAGCTCGACCGGGGCAATGCCTACCCTTACGAGGGCAACTACACGACGTACCTGGAGACGAAGGCCGCCCGCCTCAAGGTCGAAGGCGGTAAGGACGCGAAGCGTAAGCGCGTCCTCGCGCAGGAGCTGGAGTGGGTGCGGTCGAACCCGAAGGCCCGCCAGGCCAAGAGCAAGGCACGTCTCGCCCGCTATGAGGAGCTGGCGGCCGAGGCGGACAAGGCCCGTCCCCGCGATTTCGAGGAGATCCAGATCCCGCCGGGCCCGCGCCTGGGCGCTGTGGTGATCGAGGCGAAGAAGCTGCGCAAGGGATTCGGCGACCGGGTCCTCATCGATGATCTGTCGTTCTCCCTGCCGCGTGGTGGCATCGTCGGCGTGATCGGCCCGAACGGTGTCGGAAAAACCACCCTGTTCACCATGCTGACCGGTGCGGTGGCACCCGATGCCGGCGAGCTGGTCATCGGTGAGACGGTCGATATCGCCTACGTCGACCAGAGTCGCGCGGGCCTCGACCCGAAGAAGAACGTATGGGAGGTCGTTTCCGACGGGCTCGACCACATCGTGGTAGGCAAGATCGAGCTGCCGAGCCGGGCCTACGTGTCGTCCTTCGGTTTTAAGGGACCGGACCAGCAGAAACCGGTCGGAGTGCTGTCCGGCGGTGAGCGTAACCGGCTGAACCTTGCGCTGACCCTCAAGCGGGGCGGCAATCTTCTGCTGCTCGACGAACCAACAAATGATCTTGATGTCGAGACGCTGCGGTCGCTGGAGGACGCGCTGGGGGAGTTCCCGGGATGCGCGGTTGTGATCTCGCATGACCGGTGGTTCCTGGATCGTGTCACCACGCACACTCTTGCCTGGGAGGGGACGGAGGCCGACCCGGCTCACTGGTTCTGGTTTGAGGGGAACTTCGCGGATTACGAGGTCAACAAGATCGAACGCCTTGGCGCTGAGGCGGCCCGTCCACACCGGATGACCTACCGTAAGCTCACTCGCGAGTAGGAGCGCCCCTGTTGCCTGTCGTTCCACCGCTTGGCCGCGAAGCAAAGCCATGGCCGCGTTGAACCGCTACGAACTGGTCGTACTCACGCAGGGGCGAGCGCATCCATCGTCCGGTGAGGATGCGGAGTATGACCGGCGGCATGCCGAGCACCTGGAGTACCTGGAGTCGCTTCGGGCCGCCGGGTCGCTCGTGTTGTATGGCGGGTCAGCCGAACCTGGCACGCGGTTGCGGGCGGTGCTGTTGTTCCAGGCCGGCTCGCTGGACGAGGCCCGTGCCGCTGCCGAGGCGGATCCGCTGGTGCGGGCGGGCTATCTGGTGATCGAGGTCATCCCGTTCGTCTCGGGCTTCCGTGCCCCGCGTCGGTCCGGCTGAGCGGTCCGGCCGCGACGGTGCTGTGACGTAATGGTGCGGTGACGTAATGCTGCTGTGCACCGCGGCCGGCCCCGGCCACCCGAGCACCAGACCGGGCAGGGCCTGGATCGGGGCCAAGGCCGGGGCCGCCGGCTCATTCCGGGCGGTTGACCAGTGAGTTGGCCGCCATCGTCAGGTAATCCCACAGCGGCTCAAAGTACTCCGGAGACAGCTTCAGCTCGTCGACGGCGGCACGCATGCGGATCAGCCAGGCGTCCCGCTGAGCCGGGCCGATCGCGAAGGGGGCATGACGCAGCCGCAGGCGTGGGTGACCACGCTGATCGCTGTAGGTCGATGGTCCACCCCAGTACTGGACGAGGAACATCCGCAGCCGTTCCTGAGCCGCGGACAGGTCTTCGTCGGGGTAGAGCGGCCGTAGCAACGGGTCCTCGGCGACCCCTGCGTAGAAATGGGCCACCAGCCGGCGGAACGTCTCCTCACCGCCGACCGCGTCGTAGAAGGTATCCGTCGGGCGGGTTATGGACGGTCGCTGAGTCACGTTGACTATTCTGCGCGCCGGATCGCGGGCCGTCGGCGTGATACGGGGAACGGGATCCGTACGGACCATGAGGTTCGGCTCGCTGGGGCGGACCGCGCGATGGCGGTCGCTCGGAGCGTCCCCCGGTGGGATCTCGCCGCCATGCGACGCGCCGCCCGCCGTGCCGGTGAAGCCCTGCCGCTGGTCAGCACGGCGGTGACCAGCGGCAGGTACGGCATGCCGAAGCAATCGTGCGTTGCGCGCCCATCGTGTCGTGGGGATGACTGGCCGCGGGCCGGTGCTGAGGGGCGTGCGGGGCGGGCGGGG
>NZ_CAKJTR010000096.1:7644-10724 GCF_917627355.1 Protofrankia sp. Cj3
ACCAGGAGCGGGAGTCAGGCGGATGCGGCTTCGTCACCGTCCGAGCTGAGGTAGCGCGACCAGCGCGGATCCATCCGGCGGCTGCCAAGAATGCGCCAAGCGGCTCCGCTCGGCGCTCTGGGAGCCGTGCGAAGCCGCCAGCCAAGATCGGCTACAGCCCGGTCGGCTTTCAAATGATTGCAGCGGCCGCAGGCCGCCACCACGTTCTCCCATACATGCGCGCCCCCACGAGAGCGGGGGATGACGTGATCCAGTGATGTCGCAGGCGCACCGCAGTAGACACAGCGGTGATGGTCACGCGCCAGTACTCCCTTACGGGTGAGTGGTACCTGAGACCGGTACGGCACGCGGACGAATCGGGCCAAGCGCACTACCACGGGCACTTCGACCGTGTACGTCACGGAGTGGAGAACCCGATCTCCGGCCTCGACCATGACTGCTTTCTCAGTGAGCACGAGCACCAGCGCACGCCTCTGTGAGACCACGCATAACGGTTCATACGTGGCATTGAGAACCAGCGCTTCTGTCACGCGCCGACCTCCTCGCCCTACCGGGTGGCGGCCGTCACAAGCTAGCCACCGGTGACACTGAGACAGTCAACCGCCTTCGGGGCCCGAACGCGAGTGGGTTCGCGATTGTCGTTAGGTAATCGTTGACACACTGCGCAACTTTGCCCGCATTTGATCTACTTTGCGTGCCTGTTCGGATGCTGCGTGTTATTTCCGGGCGTCGACCTCTTGGCCCGCGGCTGTCGCGCGTCGGTAAGACTGGGCACCGTGCGGTGCCCGCGGATGCGGTCCCGCTTGAAGATCAATTATAGGATCGATTATCTGTGAGGAGCTGAATCCGGTCGTGGCCGACTCCGTCTCTGTGTTCGCTCAGTCGTTGGGGTCGTTACTGACTCCGGCGGTCGAGGCGTCACCCTCGCCCGCGGCGCCCGTGCCGACCCCGAGCCCGTCCGACGCTCCCATCACTCCCAGTCTTGATCAGATCTTCGGTGCGGTCCAGAACGCATGCGGGCAAAAGCCCGGTGTGCTGTGCAGGACGGTTTTTGATCTGACTCACAGCGAGTATCTCGCCGGTGGCGCCAATGTCTTTCTTGGCATGCCGCTGAAGATTTTGTTGATTCTTCTGATTGCTTTCCTCGTTCGCTCGATGTTGCATCGCTTCATTTTCCGGACAACTCGGCGGGCCGCGGCCGGTGGGCCGAGCGGGCTGTTCCGGTCCGGGCGCGCCATACTTCTCGGCGCCTTCGGCGATCCCACTGTGCTGCTGGAGCGACGCCGCCAACGCGCCGAGACGGTCGGTTCCCTGCTGCGCAGCATCACGTCGGTGATTGTGTTCGGGATCGCGTTCGTGACCATTCTCGGCGAGTTGGACATCAATCTCGCGCCCATCGTGGCCAGCGCCGGAGTGGTTGGCGTCGCTGTTGGTTTCGGCGCGCAGAATCTTGTCCGGGACTTCCTGTCGGGCATCTTCATGCTGCTCGAGGACCAGTACGGCGTGGGCGACGTCATCGATGTCGGACCGGTCAGCGGGAACGTCGAGGCGGTGAGCCTGCGGGTCACACGACTGCGCGACATCGAAGGTACGGTCTGGTACGTCCGTAACGGCGAGATCGCACGGGTGGGCAACAAAGGCCAGCAATGGGCCCGTACGGTGCTCGACATCCCGCTGGACTACGACACCGACGTCGCCAAGGCCAAGCGGATTCTCAAGACGACCGCGGACAAACTCTGGGCGGAACCGGAGTTCGCCACCATCATCATCGCCGAACCCGAGATATGGGGCATGGAATCGATGACCGCTGATGGGTACGCGTTGCGGGTGGTCGCCAAGACCCAGCCGCTTAAACAGTGGGATGTCGCGCGCGCGCTGCGCGAGCGCGTCCGGGCGGCGCTGGACGCCGAGGGGATCGAGCTCGGCAGCGTTCAGCGCAGCGAGGTGGTCATGGTCGACAACGACGATGACGACGTGATGCTGAGCGATCGCGATGACGATGAGGACGGTTCCGCTCCGGGTGCCACCCGTGTGATCGAGAGCGCTCCCCTCCCCGAACTCGACGGGCCGGCTCCGTCACCGGTCGGCCGATCAACTGGCCCCGCGTCGGTGGCGCGTTAGCGCACCCGGTTGATATCGCACCCGGTTGATATCGCCCGATACGGCGGCGTCCAGGGGTCCAGGCGCGCGATCGAAAGATCCAGCAGGCCTGCCCTGGCTGAACCGTGAATAAGGATCTCGGTAGACGATGCTGAGAGTCCTTCCGGACGGCCTGCGCCGCGTGACTCGGGGGGCAGACTGTGTGGTGTGCGCGTACTTGTGGTCGATGACGAGCCGGCGGTCCGGGAGTCTCTTGAGCGGTCGCTGCGGTTCGAGGGTTACGAGGTCAGTTCAGCGCGTGACGGTATGGAGGCGCTGGACGCGGTTGCTCGCGACCGGCCGGACATCGTCGTGCTGGACGTGATGATGCCCCGGGTGGATGGCCTGGAAACGTGTCGCCAGCTGCGTGGCCGTGGCGACGACCTGCCGATTCTGATGCTCACCGCCCGTGATGGGCTGGCCGACCGGGTAAACGGCTTGGACGTGGGGGCGGATGACTATCTGGTCAAGCCCTTCGCCCTCGAGGAGCTGTTCGCCCGGCTGCGCGCGCTGACCCGCCGGGCGTCGCTGTCCGCCCGGGCCGCGGCGTCGGCTGCCGCGGGTCTCACGGGAACGGATCAGGCGGGGATCGCTCCGGGGGTGCCCCCCGCGCTGCTCTTCGCGGACATCCGTCTTGATCAGAGCAGCCGGCAGGTGACCCGCGGGGGACGGGAACTGACGCTCACCAAGACTGAGTTCGACCTGTTGGAGCTGTTTCTCGTCCACCAGCGGCAGGTGCTCTCCCGTTCCATGATCATGGAGCGAGTCTGGGGATACGACTTCGGGCCGTCATCGAACTCGCTCGAGGTGTTCGTCAGCTACCTGCGTCGCAAGCTGGAAGCCGGTGGCGAGCCGCGCCTGCTGCACACGGTCCGCGGGGTGGGTTATGTTCTGCGGGACGCGGCTTCGTGACCGTTCTGCCCATGACCATCATCGGAACG
>NZ_CAKJTR010000096.1:11304-20301 GCF_917627355.1 Protofrankia sp. Cj3
CTTAGGAGAGCCGGCGAGGGCGGGCGGGAGCAGGTCCCGTTGTGAGGGCCTCCGGATGAGAGCGCGGCCCCGCCACCCTCGTTTGTCACTTGTGCATCTGCCGTTGCGCAACCGGATGGCGTTGCTCATCGGTCTTGCGGTGACCGCCACGGTAGCGGTCGTGGCAGGCGTGGCACTCGGCGCGACCGGGATCGTGCTCGGTCGGTCCATCGACCACCAGCTGATCCAACAGGCCTACACGGCGGCTCAGACGATCAAGCCGAAAGAGTGGGGCCCCGAGTGGGACCAGGGGCTGATCGTGTTCAACTTCGGCCTGCCCGCGCAGGTCATCAGCACCGACGGCACCCCGACGGCGCCGGACAACCAGGTGGTGATGCTGCCGGTCAACTCCGCCGATATCGCCGTGGCACACGGGGTGGTCAGCCAGCAACTGCGCACGGTCACTGTCGGCGGGGGGCGCTATCGCGTCGCCACCGTTCCCATCCGCATTCCCAGCGTCGGCCTGGGCGCGCTGCAACTGGCCCGGGACATGTCCGACGTCGATCAGACACTACGCGATCTTGGTCTGGTTTTGCTGGGTGTGGGCGTGGTGGGCGTGGCCGGATCGGTGCTGCTCGGTCGGCTGATCGCACGCGCGTCTCTCAAGCCGGTGGATGCCGCCGCCGCGGCCGCTGAGGAGGTCGCCCGTACGCAGGACCTCTCCGCATTGATCCCAGTGACCGGTAGTGATGAAATAGCTCGGTTGGCCAACAGCCTCAACAGCATGCTGCGGGCGCTGGAGGCCTCCCGCGCGCGTCAGCGGGAGCTCGTCGACGATGCCAGTCACGAGCTGCGCACCCCGTTGACCAGTCTGCGGACCAACATCGAGCTACTGCTGCGGGCCGAGGCCAATCCGGCGCGCGCACTGCCCGCGGCCGACCGGGACGCCCTGCTGCGGGACGTGGACGCGCAGATCCGGGAACTGAGCGGACTGGTCAGTGAACTGGTCGAGCTGGCCCGTGATGAGGCGCCCGCCGAGGACGTCGAGCCCGCTGATCTGACCGAGATCGTCCATGTCGCGGCCGACCGGGTGCGCAGGCGCGCCAAAGCCAAGGACGTGCAGATCGTGGTGACCGCTGTCCCGTCGCCCGTGGATGGACGCCCGCACATGCTGGAACGGGCGGTGACGAACCTGCTGGACAACGCGGTGAAATTCTCCCCGGCACAAGGGCGGGTCCATGTGACCGTGGCTCCCGGCGAGGTTGTCGTCACCGATGAGGGCCCGGGGATCGCGCCGGAGGACCGCTCCCGGGTCTTCAACCGGTTCTACCGGGCGACGTCCGCGCGTGGGCTGCCCGGGTCCGGGCTTGGCCTGGCCATCGTGGCGGATGCCGCCGCCGCGCACGGCGGCTGGGTGCGGGCTGAGGAAGGCCCGGCCGGCGGCGCGCTTCTGCGCCTGTCGCTGCCGGTTCCCCCGGACGAGGCATGGCCATCCTCAGCAGGCGCGCCGTCGGCGGTCCAGCCGGGCGCGGCCGTTCCGCGGGAGCCGAGTCTCGTTCCCCAGCTGCGGGAGGAGACTTCCGTACTGGCATCGCCGCCAGCCCGGCCTGCTTACCGTCGCTCCTGGTGGACGAGAGGATCCGGTCGTGACCTCTGACAGCACCGATCACGCCGTCAGCTCGGGCGGCGGCCCCCTGAACGGCCCGGCGAACGATCCCGCTTCCGTTCCTCCCGGTCCCGCGCCGGCCCCTGCTGGTCCCCTGCCGGCCCCTGCTGGTCCCGCCGCCGCGGGCCCTGTCACCGCGGGCTCCACGATCGGCTTCGGCCCGGTCGATGAGGTGCTCGCCCAGCTGGCGGAGGCGCATGGCGTCGCTACCCGTTACATCGACGCGGACGGCCAGGAGGTCACCGTCGCGCCGGACGTCGTGCGGACCGTGCTCGGGCTGCTCAACGTCGACGTCGCGAATCCGGCGACGGCCCTTGCCCAGGCGCGCGACGCGCTGTGGCGGCGTCCGTTGCCCGCCTGTGTGGTGGTGCGGCGCTCCGCGGCCACACCGGTCGTCCTACGGGTGCCAGCCGGCTCGGTCCGCAGCGCCGAGCTGGCCCTTGAAGGCGGCGGGAAACGTCAGCTGACGGACTGGGGCGAGGCGGTCGAACGGCGCACGGTCGATGGTGTGGCCATGCTCGGCCTCCCGCTGAACCTGCCCGCCGGGCTGCCATTCGGTGATCATTTGTTGCGGATCGCGGTCGGCACGACCCTGATCGCGACGAAGGTCGTCGTCGTGCCGGACGCGCTTCCCGCTCCAGCGGGCGCGGCCCACGCCCGCGGCTGGGGATGGATGATCCAGCTGTACGCGCTGCGGTCGGCGGCTTCCTGGGGGATGGGCGACTACGGCGACCTCGCCGCGATCGCCGAGTGGTCCGGGTCGGCTGACGGCCGGCGCGCCGACGTTGTGCTGGTCAACCCGGTGCACGCGGTCGCGCCGACGGTTCCGGTCGAGCCGTCCCCGTACTACCCGACCAGCCGGAGGTTCGCCTCGGCGCTGTATCTGCGTCCCGAGGACCTGCCTGAATATCAGCTGGCGGACGCCGCTACCCGGGCGCGGGTCGATCAGCTCGCCGCCGCTGCCCGCACGGAGGCTGATCCCGATCTGCTTGACCGGGACGCGGTGTGGCGGGCCAAGAGCGCCGCGCTGGAGCTGCTGTTCACCGTCGCGGCCGAGCGGGGCAGGGACCCGGACAGCGACTCGGACAGCGCCTGGGTGGACACCGACCGGGCAGGCGAGGAGGGTCTCATCGACTTCGCCACCTGGTGCGCCCTTGCGGAACGGCACGGCCGGGACTGGCGGCGCTGGCCGGCGGACCTCCACGACCCGGCCGGGTCCGCGGTGGCCGAGGCCCGGATTGAACTGCGGGCACGGATCGCCTTCCACCGCTGGTTGCAACGGTGCTGTGATGCCCAGCTCATGGCCGCGCAGACTGCTGCCCGTCATGCTGGGATGACCATCGGTATCGTTCACGATCTTGCTGTTGGCGTTGATCCCGGTGGTGCGGATGTCTGGGCCTGCCAGGACGTCTTCGCGACCGGCGCGACCATCGGCGCGCCTCCGGATGGGTTCAGCCAGCAGGGCCAGGACTGGCAGCTGCCGCCGTGGCGGCCCGACCGGCTGGCCGAGTCCGGCTACGCGCCGTTTCGGCAGCTGGTTGCCGCTGTGCTCCGTCGAGGCGGTGGCCTGCGGATTGACCATGTCCTGGGGCTGTTCCGGCTGTGGTGGATCCCGGCTGGTAACCCGGCCTCGGCCGGTACATATGTCCGCTATGACGCCGAGGCCATGCTCGGGCTCATCGCGCTGGAAGCGAGCCGGGCCGGTGCGCTCGTCGTCGGTGAGGACCTGGGCACGGTCGAATCCTCGGTGGCGGCGACGCTGGACCGGGCCGGTGTGCTCGGGTCGACTGTCGCGTGGTTCGAACGCGACGCGCATGGTGACCCGCTCGCGCCGCGCAGGTGGCGGGAACCGGCGATGGCGAGCGTTACCACTCATGATCTTCCTACCGTCGCCGGCTACCTTACCGGCGAGCATGTGCGGGTACGCGCCGACCGCGGCCTGCTGCGACAGTCGCGGGAGGCTGAACTCGCCGCCTGGCGGCGGGAACGGGACGCGTTGATCGCGTTGCTGCGGGGCGAGGGGCTGCTCGCTGCGGATCTTGCCACGCTCGACCTGGCCGCGTCGGCGGCGTCCGCCCCCGGCTTGGCCGGCGGCACCGGCGGCACCGGCGGCTCTGGCGGCTCTGGCGGCTCTGGCGGCGCCACGTCGGACCTTGCGGTGACCCGTGAGATCGCCTTCGCTCTACACGGTCTGCTCGCCCGGTCACAGTCGCGGATCGTGCTGGCGGCACCCGGCGACGCCGTCGGTGACCTGCGCCAGCCGAACCTGCCCGGCACGGTGGACTCCTATCCGAACTGGCGGCTTGCGGCCACCGACGCTGACGGCCGGCCCGTAACCATCGAGCGGTTACGGGTGGACCCACAGGTACAGCGGCTTGCGCGGCTGCTCGCCTGTGTCCGTGACCAGGCCGACAGCGGGTGACGACAGCGGGTGAAAGGACAGGCGTGGGTTCGCCCCTCCGGGGGCGCACGGGCCCACGCCACCGCGGGAGGAAGGCCTCTCGGACGACCTTGGGTCAATCACCCGGTAACCTTCGCAACGTGACTCGTCGACGTCTACGGCACACCGCTCGCCGTGCTCTTACCGTAGCGGCACTCGCTTTCCTTACGATCCCGGCGCTTTCCGGTGCCGCGTTCGCGCAGGACATCGGAGACAGTTACAGCCCCGACCCGCTCACGCCGCTCGAGGCCTGGATCGTCTACGGTGGGACGATCGCCGTCGGGTTCGCTGTCGCGATCATCCTGACGGTGCTGTCAAGCCGGGGCAGCGGCCCGTCCCGTTACCGTCCGGGAGGCCCGTGGCCGCACCCGGAGGTGTGGATCGGCGCTCCTCCCGCTGTCGCCGAGGATGAGCGTCCGCACGTGGCGGCCCCTGGCTCGGGTGGTGCCAGTGGCACCTGGTGATGCGTTCACTCATGACCAGCTTGACCGGCTCGGCCGAGCCCAGGCGGCAGCGGAGGCCCAGACCGGCATCCGGTTCACCGTCCGGGTGGGTACGGTCGACGGTGACGCCGATCTTTTCGCTGAGCGGGCATTGGCCAACCTGGTGGACGCCACGCGCGACTCCGCCGTTCTGCTGCTGGTTTCGCCCGGTCAGCGCTTCGCCCGCATCATGACGACACAGGCGGCCAAGAGCCGCGTCTCCGATCAGGCCGCCGGGCTCACGGTTCTCACGATGATCTCCAGTTTCGCGCTCGGTGACATCGTCGGTGGGATCGTCAATGGACTCCGTCAGCTGGCGGACGTGGCCGGCCCGTCGGCGTCCGGTGGGTCCACCGCGGCTGTTGACGTGCCGACCGGGTCGACGAGCGGGGCCCGCTGAGAGCGTCCGTCCAACGTCTGGCGGGCCAAAGGCGATGCGATCGTGGTTCTGGCGTGTCGCCCAGAGGTCAAAGTCCCTGGGCCGTTGGTGGAACTCTGATTGCTTGAGAGCGACCGGCAATGGGAACGTGGCGTCGGCGTGGCTGGGTCACACAGCTCGCGGCGTTGTTGTCGGTCGACGCCCAACACCAGGGTGGCTCCCTCCTCCGCCGCGTGATGCAGCACCCCAACCCCGCTCCTTGATCCACACCCCTATTGCCGGTCGTTCTGAGAGAGCATCTCGTCCAGATAGGCGAAGTTTGTCGGGTCCGGTACACGGCAATTGCCAGGATTCGGGAACGCGAGGTGGGGCATCGACTCACCTGCGCCGTCGTCTGCACCGCCTGAGGCGGCTCTGACGTGGGACGGTTCGACTCTGCCCCGCCTCACCGCCGCCAGAAATCCGACTGAACCATCACAAAATGGACGAGATGCTCTCTGAGACGCCGCGGGAGCGCGGCGAGGACGAGAGAGCGTGGTCACTGCACCCAAGGGTGTACCCAAGCCGGCTGACGTTGATGGACGAGCGCGAACACGGGCGGATGGCGAGCGCAAGGTCATGTCGACATGGCGGACGTCCACGGACGTTGGTGGACAAACCGCCCTCTTCTCTTAATCAGCAGGTTAGGGTACGAAAAACCCCAGCACCATACCTGTGATCGTGGCTTACAGCAGGCCATGCAGGTCATCGACGGTAAGACCCGTATCCCGGAGAATCGACCGCAGCGTACCGGGCCGGATATCACGGCCCCCGTGAACCGGGACAGTCGTCCTGCGCCCGTCCTCATGCTTCATGATGTGGTGGCTGCCATGGATCCGCGCCACGGCGAAGCCGGCCTTCTCCAGCGCCTTAACCACTTGAGCGCCGCGCAGCGCGGGGACCGCCGGCATCAGGCCACGCCGACCGTCACCGTCAGCTCGTCCGGTGCGCTGAACTCGGCGAACCAACCTTCCAGCGCCGTACGCAGATCCTCGATCGCCTCGCCCCGGGTCCGGCCCTCTCCGTTCGCCCCGCCGCCTGGGAGGGGCGCGTGCGCGCAGAACCAGCCGGTCTCGTCCTGCTCGACGGTATAAGGTACGTGAACCACCCGACTCATACCGTCTACAGTACGCCGGATGGCATCCGGATCAGCAGCGCATCCTATCGCCGGGTGGCCTGCCGGCGTGTTCGGCGTGGGTACACGGCAAGCGCTGCGCGCCGAGCCGCCGGATAACAAACTCAAGCGTGCTGTAGGCAGTGGTGGGATGGCCGCTGCCGCCTCGGTCAACAGCAGTCCCCGGCCCTCCGAGTTGCCGTGCAAGTGGGAAAATTTATGATAACGATGCCACTCGGCTGAAGGTTCTGATGATTTTCGTATTAGAAAAGACGATTTTTTGATGCGCTGGTCATAACGCGAACGTACCGGACTCTGTTGGCTAACTCATGGTGTTGATAGCGTCGCTTCCTGTAGGTGACGTTTTCTTGCATGAGGTGTGCCATGTCGATGACCGGACGAGACCGCGCCCAGGTACCCGCCCGAACCGCCGCGGTGGTCCGCGCGGCGTGCCCGAAGGGGACACGGGTGACCAGGCTGCGCGACGCCCTGGGACCGGTCTTCGTCGACGACGACTTCGCGGACTGGTTCGCCACCGAGGGCCGACCCGGGCTGCCCCCGGGCATGCTGGCGCTGGTCTGCGTCCTGCAGGCGATGGAGGACCTCACGGACCGGGATGCCGCCGACGCGGTCCGCACCCGGCTGGACTGGAAATACGCACTGAGTCTCGACCCGGAGCATCCGGGCTTCGACTTCTCCGTGCTGTCCGAGTTCCGCGACCGGCTCGCCCTCGACAGACGCGCGACATCACTGCTGGACACCCTGCTCGACCGAGCCCGGGACACCGGGCTGCTCAAGGCCGGCGCCCGGATGCGCACCGACTCCACCCACGTGCTGGCACGGATCCGCACGCTTAACCGCCTGGAAATGGTGGGCGAGACGGTCCGCGCCGCCCTCGACCAGCTCGCCGCGCTCGCGTCGGGCTGGCTACCGCCCCGGATCAGCCCGGAATGGGCCGAGCGCTACGGCGGCCGCCGGATTGACTCGGCCCGGCTGCCGGCCGGCAAGCAGGCCCGCGCGGCCTGGGGCGACCAGGTCGCCGCGGACGGCGCCGACCTGCTGGAGCTGGTCGAGGCTGACCAGGACAACGCGTGGCTGGCCGGCCTGCCGGCGGTGGCGACGCTGCGGGCGATCTGGGAGCAGCAGTGCGTCCGCGAGCGGCGGGGCCGCTGGCGGCTGCGCGAGGGCAGGATCACCGAGGGAGCCGTGCACATCGACTCCCCCCGGGATCCCCAGGCCCGCTGGTGCCAGAAACGCGACACCACCTGGAGCGGCTACAAGGTCCACCTCAGCGAGACCTGCGACGACGACGCCCCGCACCTGATCGTGCAGGCGGAGACAACCGTGGCGAGGACCACCGACCACGGCGCGCTCGGCGCGATCCGCGACGAGTTCGCCCGGCGGGGCCTGGCGCCAGGCGAGCTGTACCTGGACGAGGGGTACGTCACCGCGGAGGCCGTCGCCGCCGCGGACGACGACGGCACCGAGATCGTCGGGCCGCTGACCCGCGACTCGTCGGGGCAGGCCAAGGCCGGAGGCGGGTTCGCCCGCGACGACTTCGCCATCGACTGGGACGCGAGGACGGCCACCTGCCCGGCCGGCCGGCGCAGCGCCGCCTGGCACCACCGCGGCCACATGGCCGGCGACGGTGCGGCGATCGAGTTCGCCGCGGCCGACTGCCACGCCTGCCCGTTTCGTACCGACTGCACCAGGAGCGTCAGTGCCGGCCGTCAGCTCGTCGTCCCCTCCCGACGGCTCTACGAGATCCAGCGCCGTAACCGCACCGACCAGAACGATCCGGAGTGGAGGCAGCGCTACAGCCATCGCGCGGGCGTGGAGGGTGCCCTGTCCGAGGCGGCCCGCGCCTACGGCGTGCGGCGATGCCGCTACCTCGGGCTGGGGAAGACCAGGGTCCAGCACCAGTTGGCCGCCTGTGGCATGAACGCCGCGCGCATCGCGGACTGGATCGAGCGTGACAGCCAGCCCGCCCCCGCGAGATCCCAGACCAGATTCGCAGCCCTGTGCGCGACAGCGACGCAGAGTTAGCCAACACCGAGCCATATCCGCCTGATTTTCGAACGTTAAATCGTCAACGCTGTTGACTAGCTATCCATCATCATGATCATCGCGGCGCGTTCGATCAAGATCCTTTCTTAAGTGAGAGTCAGCCACTGGTCCGGTTCTCCTGCAAAGTACGGCAAAGCATCGAAGGTGGACCTGTGCTCGGTATGGACCGTACAAGCAGAAGAACAGGCTCACCGAGACCGCAGCCGCACTGTCAAGGCCAAGGGTGCCCACATCCCGCGGGCTGCTACGGGGAAGGGGGCTGCAGGTGGGACGACTAGTACCTTCATTCCGCGTGAGCTAATGCCCCGTCTATGCCGGGATGACCGTCCGAGACAGGGCGCCGGAGGGTTGGAAAGCGCGGAAATCGGCCTCGCGTACCCTCCAGGCGGCATAGTGCCGGAGCATCGGCACAGACAAGGCCACCGATACCGAGCGACGGGCCGACCCGGTGGGCGCCGTCGCCCTCTCGACTGCGTGCGCTCCAACCGGTCGTCAGGGCAAGAAATGCTTGCGCCGCAAGGGTTTCCCGGCTGGCTGCGGTCAGCTGAACTCGTCAGATCGCGGACAGGCCGGTGGTACGGAGGCAGGGTTCAGGCGGCCGTAGCCGCCTGTGGCCGCCCCCGGGACGGGGGGTTCTGACCGGGAACGGCGAAGCCCAGGCTGCGTTGACGAGGGTAGAGCAGGCCCCGTTCGGCCCGCCATCCCCGCCGGTTTTCATGCTGGGTGGCCCAGGCGATGTAGGCGGCACGATCCACGGCATACTGCTCGGCCCGCCGCGCCAGCGTGCCCGCGGTCCCCACCTCGACCGCCACCGCATCCAGATCGCCAGCC
>NZ_CAKJTR010000097.1:0-19227 GCF_917627355.1 Protofrankia sp. Cj3
TCGCCGCACCGCCGAACGGCAGCATGACCACGAGAATCCACCATAACAGGCAGAGCATCCCCAACAGGTTGGCTGGCGTGCCGGCGGCGCCGAGAGGGCCAAAAATCAGCTGTGACGGGATACCGAGAAGAAGCAGCACGTAAAGAGACAGCAAAGAGGTGACGTCTACACGCGAAAGGTAACGCCGAGCCAGCGCGAAACGAGCGATACCGACGGGCAGGCCGAGCATCGAGGGCTACTTGTCGGAACGTCGGCGTAGGCCTACCAGAACCATCGTTGTCTCACGGGCGTCCGGTTGCTTCAGCCGCCCCTCCTCCTCCTCGCTGTCACGGTCACCGTCCCACTCCAGCTTCTCCAGGCCCTGGGAATCGGTGTCGTCGTCGCTGCCGTCGCCCTCCAGATCATCGACGTCCTGCTTCTCCGTGGGCGTCGCGGAGCTGCGGGAAGCGCCTCCCGACCGGACCGCCTCCTTCGAGCGCCCCCCGCCCCGAGCCTCGCTGGCGCGCCGGCCGCGGACGGCCGCGGCCAAGGCGGCCCGCCGGCCGGTAAAAGCCCCTTCAGCGACGAAGCAGGCCGTGACCGAAAGGATGAGACCGAGGGCGGCCACACCGAGCAGCGCCCGGATCTGGCTCCCGTGAAGCACATCGGGCTCGCCCGGAGAAATAAGCTGACTGGCCCGGATCATCGAGTTCTTCGGGACATTCTGCATGACCTGCAGCTTTTCGAGCTCGCTCTCGGCCGTTTTCACCAGTACCGAGGCGGTGTTGCTCGCGGTGGCCGCTGAAGTGTCCGTCGCGGCGATCTCAAGCACCGGGGAACCGTCGGAGACCAACGCGATCGTGTACGCCGACGTCGCATGCGCGGCCTTGAGTTCCTGCCGGACCGCCTCGGTAGCCATGATCCGGGTCAGAACGTCCGCGGTGTTACCGAGCGGCAGGGACAGATACGGATTTCGGCTCGCGGCGGTGCTGGTGGTACCGGGGTCCGACGTCGGCGGCAGTACCACCACGGCTGCGTTGGCTTGGAATGTTGGACCGATGGTGGTGTGTACACCCACCCCAGCCAGGCCGGTGAGAACAATCCCGATGAACAGGATATACCAACGACGGACAAGAACCGCGATGAAATCCGAAAAATACACTCGTGCCCCTTGCCCCCCAGCGCGGGTCAGCATTGCGCCGACACCGGATCAGATCCAAGATACACGGCCGTCATCAGAGCGAGAAGAGTGCCGGGACTCCTCCTGGCCATGTAACACAAGCGCCAACGGGCCAACAAGTTACCAAGCCAGCCCCGCCGGCACAACTACATAATCTCATGCGGGTGAACACCAGGTGATGGGAAGAGAGCACCACCTGAACCCTGAGGCCGACCGCCGTACACGTCGATCCCACTTGCGGTTGCCGGTCAACCCATCTCCACCTGCCATCCGCTTGATGGACCCGATGATCTAAAACGGCGGGACGCTCTTTGCACAACAACCGAGTGCGCCACTAACAGTAACCATACACTATGAGACTGGAGTCATAGAAGGGGCCACCGGATCGCCCGAAGATCCTGACGCCGGCCGGAACAGCACATCGGTCCAGTAGTTGGAGTCACGGTAGGTAGCGTCAGGAAAGCCGCCGCCGTAGTGGTACACCCCGCTGGTCGCCCCAGCGGTGCGCAACGGCCCGTTGGCCGACACGGCCTGATCAAAAAACTCAGGGGTCGCCGAATAATGCCCCGTCGGCGCGAAATACGAGGCCGTGTAGGTCGTGGCGGCCTGGACCGGCACCGGCTTGGCCAGCATCACCACCTGCCAGCCGGTGTCGCTTTCGCCGACGGCCGTGGCGGTCGCCAGCCGGTCACCGGCGTCGGACCACAGGCTGACCGTATGTTCGCCGATATTGTCAGGGCCCTTGTAAAAGCGTATTCCAAGGATGTCACCTGGGGTGTCGACACGGAACCGGATCCCGACCTCAACCGCGGCGGGGTCCGGATCGGCCTCAGGCACGGGTTTCGCATCATTACTCCAGAGTGAGATCAGCTGCGAGTCCCCCCGCGGGGGCAGGCTTGGCGGCAGCCTCGGATTGCCGCCGGTGGAATCGCCGCACCCGGCGACCGCGAACCCCATCGCGCCCACGAGCAGGACCGTCGCGAGACAAGGCGAGAAGCGGTAGCACCTGCGATCGCCGCTGGGCGGCGCGGGCGTCCGGGCCGCCACCGACACGGCAAGCTTATGCTCGCGCACCCTTCGGCCCACCGGACGCCGCGGCCGGCCAGACCCGTGCACGGATGGGCCGCTGGCCCCGCACGCCGGACGCATGGAGGTCGTCATACAGACATATCCTTTGGTCGGAACACCGATTCAATTGATCGCCGCCTGGCGACGCGATCGATGCCAAGTGAACACGCCGCATGTACCCGGAAACAGCACGTTCACCTAAAGTGATACATCTCTTACTTTAAGTAAAGTACCCCGAAGACGCGGCCCGTGCGCACTCCCGAAGGAACGAAGAGGCCACACCGCGTTGTCATTATGTTGTTTCCAGATGACATTATCGAGGACCGGCATAGATCATAGCAGGGCCATGCTTCGATAAGCAGCGCATGGCCGCGACATCACCTGGCCAGTCGCAGATGGGGGAACCATGCCGAACATGCCGGCAAGCGCGTCAACACCGGGGATGCCGTCCCCACGGACTCCACCCGAGCCGGCTCCGGGGCCGGCTGGCGGCGCCCAGGAGAACGGCGTCACAGACAGCGACACCAGGAACGACGGCGGCGGAACAGGGCTCGGCGGGGCGGTACGGCGCGGCCTCGGCTTCAGCCTCCTGAACAACGCGCTCAGCCGGCTGGGCACCGTGGTCACCGGGATCGTGCTCGCCCGGCTGCTCAGCCCGTCGGACTACGGGGACTTCGCGGTCGCGCTGGTCGTCCTCAACGCCCTGTTGTCCATCAACGAACTGGGTGTCTCGCTCGCGATCGTGCGCTGGCCGGGGGAGCCACGGCTGATCGCCCCAACCGTCCAGACGCTGTCGACCGGCTTCAGCATCGGGCTTTACCTGCTTACTCTGGTGCTGGCACCGACCATCGCAGACCTGCTCGGCTCACCCGCGGCGACCGGTCTGGTCCGAGTGCTGGCCCTGAGCATGATTGTCGACGGGGTGGCATCCGTACCCGCCGCCCTGCTCACCCGCGCGTTCCAGCAGGGCCGGCGCATGATTGCCGACCTCGCCGCGCTCGCTGTCAACACAGGTGTCACGATCGGTCTTGCCGCCCTCGGGCACGGTGCCTGGAGCCTGGTCATCGGCTATCTGGCCGGTAACCTCACCACCTCAATAATGATCTTTGCCTTCGCCGGCGCGCGGATCAGGTTCGGCTTCGACCGGCACCAGGTACGTGGCCTGCTGGACTTCGGCCTGCCGCTGGCCGGGTCGAGCCTGCTGGTCTTCGGAGTGCTCAACATCCACTACGTGGTCGTCGGTGCTGTCCTGGGCCCGGTGGCCCTTGGCTTCTACATGCTCGCGTTCAACCTTTCCAGCTGGCCGGTGAACATGTTCTCGCTAGCCGTGCGGAGAGTGGCTATGCCGGCGTTCGCTCGGTTGTCCACCGACCGCAAGGCGCTCACCGACGCGTTCGCCCGCTCGATCGCGCTGCTGATGGCCGCGACGCTGCCGGTCTGCGCGATCATCGCGGTGCTCGCCGGACCCCTCATCCACATCGTCTACGGCCCGAAATGGGATGCCGCAGCCGACGCCCTGCGGTGGCTGGCGGTCCTCGGGGCGTGCCGGGTCGCGGCTGAACTCGCCTATGACCTGCTGGTGGGCGCGGGCCGTTCGCGCGCGGTCTTCGCCGTCCAGGGCAGCTGGCTGGCGGCGCTCGCCCCGGCCCTGTTCATCGGGGCGCGGGCAGGCGGGATCGGTGGCCTTGCGTTCGCCCAGGCCGCGGTGGCGGTGGTCGTGGTAGGCCCGGCGTTCATATTCGCCATCGCCAGGGCGGACGTAGGGCCCATCGCCGCGCTGCGGTACTGCGGCCGCCCTGTTGTCGCGACCACGGTCCTTGTCCTGGTCATGGTGGGGCTCGGCACGGTGGTACGCGGGGACCTCGCCCGGCTGCTGCTGCTCCCCCCCGCCGGGCTGGCCGCGTGCGCCGTGCCCCTGTTCCCGCTGCGGCGGCTGGTACGGCCAGGGCCGCACCAGCCGCCGCGGGACGCTTCCTACGGCGTCGAAACGGCTGAAGCGGCCGAAGCGGCCGAAACAGCCGCAACGGACGCCGAGGGCACGGCCTCGCACAGCCCGTCGGTACCGGTCGCCGGCCGGTAGGCCTTCAGACAAGCCACGCAGCGCAGATCGGGATCAAGCCTGTCCCCGCAGGAACAGACCCAGCCCAGATTCCGTCCAGGATTGCCCGCGACCAGCGCGTACGCGGGCACATCCCGAATGACGACCGCGCCAGCGGCCACAAACGCGTACACACCCACGGTCACTCCGGCGACAATCGTCGCGTTGGCACCGATCGTCGCGCCACGGCGGATGAGCGTCGGAGCAAGCGCGTCCCGCGTCTTCTTCACCTCGGCACGCGGCCGGAAGTCGTTGGTGAAGACCATGTTCGGGCCCAGGAAGACATCGTCCTCCACGGTCACCTTGTCCCACACGAGCACCGCGTTCTTCACCGTCACCCGGTCACCGATCCGGGCGCCGGACTCGACGAAAACATGATCACAAATGTTGCAGCCCGCACCGATCACGGCACCGGGCAGCACGTGCGCGAACGCCCAGACCCGGGTCCCCGGGCCCACGTCGTCGCTCTCACACAGACCATGGGAATGGACGAACACGGCATCGTCGGAGGGCCTGGAAGCCTCCCGAGGCTTGGAGAACTCCGTCATGGCAGCGCCCGCCGGAGCTCATCGGCGACCCGCCGCTGCTGCTCAGGGGTGATATGCGGATACAACGGCAAGGAGAGGATCTCTCCAGCGGCCTTCTCCGCGACGGGGAAGTCACCGGCAGCGTGGCCAAGCCCCGCGAAGGCCGGCTGCAGATGCAACGGCACCGGGTAGTGGATCCCGGCTCCCACACCCTGTTCGTGCAACCGGGCCAGTACCGCGTCCCGGTCGGGAATCCGCACCACGTAAAGGTGCCAGACATGGATGTTGCCCGGCAGCGTTGCCGGTAGCCGGACCCGGGGGTCGTCGCCCAACAACTCGTCATAACGGACCGCCGCGGCCGCTCGCGCCTCGTTCCACCGGGCCAGCCTGGTCAGCTTGGCCCGCAGCACAACGGCCTGCAGGGTATCGAGGCGCGAGTTGAAGCCCAACGACTCGTGCACGTACTTGCGTTCGCTGCCGTGCGCGCCCAACAGACGCACCTTGCGCGCGAGCTCGGCATCATTGGTCAGCACGGCACCCGCGTCACCGGCGGCACCGAGGTTCTTCCCCGGGTAGAAACTGGTGGCCGCCAGCAGACCGAGCCCGCCAGCGGCCTGTCCGTCGCGGACAGCGCCCTGTGCCTGCGCGGCGTCCTCAAGGACGATCGTGTCGGCGCGGCAGGCGGCCGCGATCCGCTCGACCGGCGCGGCCTGCCCGTACAGATGGACCGGGATCACCGCGCGAGTACGTTCGGTCAACGCCGCGCCCACCGCGTCCGGATCCAGCAGCAGATGCTCGTCGTCGACGTCGGCGAACACCGGCAGCGCGCCCGCGCGCAGCACCGCCTCGGCGGTGGCCACGAAGGTGTTCACCGGCAGGATGACCTCGTCAGCACCGACATTGTCACCGGTAGCGGCTCGGGTGCCAGTGCCAGTGCCGGCACCGACGCCGGCCGCGCGCAGCGCCAGCTCGATAGCGTCGGTGCCGTTGCCCACACCCACGCAGTACCCGACACCACAGAAGTCGGCGTACTCGCGTTCGAAGGCGGCAACCTGCTTCCCACCGACAAACGCGGTGGTCGCGAGCACCTCGTCGAACCCGGCCCGCACCTCCTCGGCGATCTCGGCCTGTGCAGCCGCCAGATCCACCAACGGAATCGTGGTCACCGCGACGTCCCTTCCATGGGGTAAGACGGCAGCTTCGCGAAGCCCGGAGCCACCGGATCTGAAGATGACTGACTGGAAGCGACCGCCCGGGCCGGGGGATTATCCGGCTGGACACGACGGGCGTTGAAGTCGTCCAACGCCGCCTGTCCACGCAGCTGGTCGTAGTGTCGCCGCACCTCGTGGGCGAACAGGCCCGCCGCGCTCACTCCGAGAGTACGCACCTCAGGCCGGCCCACGCCGGCCTGGAGCGTCCGGGCGTAGAGCGCCTCCTGGACACGAGCCGCGCGCTCCAGCGAGAAACGCCGCGTCACCAGATCGCGACCATAGTCGCCCAGCTGGCGGCGGCGATCCGCGTCCGTAAGCAGTGGCTTAAGAATCTTGGTCAGTCGACGCGCACCACTGATCCGGTCGCCCTCGCCAATGCCGTACCAGCCCTGCCAGAGGAACGCATCGACGCTTTCGGGAGCCAGCAGCTCGAAGAAGCCGCCCTCACCCTGGACGATCAACGGCTTCGCAAAAGCCGCGGCCCGCAGTGCCGACCCGCCCATACCGATCGAGATGTCGGCAAGGGCGTACGCGGGCCGCGGATCGGTGAGCTCGCCGGTGAACACGACCACCTTGCCGCCCCGGACGGCGCCGATCCGCGCGGCATGCGCGGCAAGCTGCTCCCGCGCGGGGCCGTCACCCACCACCACCAGCCGCACCGGCAGGTCCACCGCCAGCCGGGCAACAGCGTCGACCGCGGCCAGAAGCCCTTCCAGCTTCAGCTCGGTGGCGAGCCGCGACACCACAACCACATGAAGATCGGCCGGATTCAGGTCGAAACGGGTTCGCAGCTGGGTGAGCGCGGCATCGCCAACCGCGTCCGGGGCGTTGGCACGCACGTCGACCGGTGGCTCGATGAGGTCGACCGGACCGCGCCGCACCGCTCTGGCGGACTCGCCGATCAGCTCCGTGCCGACCACCAGGGGCATGGTGGCCGGCAGGAACGGCGCAACCGCCATGGACATCACCGTGGCGAAGGCCGGCACACCCAGCCTCGTCCGCGGCCCGACGAAGGCCTCCAACGCCGGCGGCCACTCGTAGCCGTGCACCAGCTCGATCCGCCGTTCGCGCACCACCCGGCACAGTGCGCTCATCACCCGGGGCGACGGCCGCCGCCCCGGCTTCGGCGACGCGACGTAGTCAAGCCCGAGCGCACGCACCGTTTCGACAAGCGGGCCGGGCACCCCGAAGACGGTCACGTCATGGCCCAGATCCCGTACGGCCCCCGCCAGCTCCACCGCGTTGAGCTGGCTTCCCCCGATCTCCATCAGGTGGGGATAAACCAAGATCCTCACGAGCTGTGCACACCCTGTCCGACAACGCCATCCACGACATGCGCGCCGCCGATGCCACCGATGCCACCGGTGATGGCGTCCAGCAGCGCGTCCACCACCTGATCATGCTGTTGCTCGGTCATCGTGTGGAACAGGGGCAGGATCAGCGACTGCTCGGTCAGCCATTCGGTGACAGGAAGATCATCACGTCGCTGCCCGCCATAGGCGGGCTCCAGATGGGAGGCCATGATGCCGCGTCTGGCCGAGATGCCGCGCTCGGCCAGGAGAGCGAGCAGCTCGTTGCGGCCCACCCCCGAGGTCGGCGGTGGGACCACCCAGAAGCTCTGGTAGTTGGTCATCCCCCCTGGCGGATCGCCGACGGTCACCAAACCTGGAACCACCGCGAGCAACCGCTGGTAGCGCTCGGCGAGGATGCGGCGACGTTCGACCATCGCGTCGAGCTTTGCCAGCTGGACCAGCCCGACCGCGGCCTGGATGTCGGTCATCCGGTAGTTGAAACCGGTCTCGCCATAGCTTTCCAGCACCGGCTGCCGGCTGCGGTGCCGCTCGGCCGCGCTCACGTTCATCCCGTGTTCGCGCAGCCGCCGCGCACGTGCGGCCCAGGCGGGATCGGTCGTGGTGAGCATCCCCCCCTCACCGGTGGTGAGCAGCTTGCGCGGATGGAACGACCATGCCGCAAGCGGCGCGCCCGCGCCGACCCACCGGCCGTTCATCGTCGAGCCGGCGGCGCAGGCCGCATCCTCGACCACGGCGACACCGCGCGGCCCGCACAGCCGCGATACCCCCTCAACATCCGCGGGTACCCCGCCCTGATGAACAACGATCACCGCGCGGGTGCGGTCAGTGAGAACGGGAGCCACCGTGTCCGCCGTGATGTTCCCGGTCGACGCCTCGACATCGGCGAACACCGGCGTGCCGCCGACATAACGGACGGCGTTCGCCGTGGCGATGAACGACAGGGACGGCACCACCACCTCGTCACCCGGGCCGATATCCAGCAGCACCAACGCGAGATGCAGCGCGGTCGTGCAGGACGACACCGCGACCGCCTCGCCACCGCCGAGCCTGTCCGCGAAGGCGCGTTCGAACTCGGCGACCCGCGGCCCCTGGGCAACCCATCCGGACCGGACCGCGTCCGCCGCGGCCTGTGCCTCCTGCTCACCCAGCCAGGGCGTCATCACCGGGATAGGGCTCATCGATCGGCCGCCTTCACCGTGGTGAGCGCCGTGACACTCGCACGATCACCGGCGGGCCCGGCGGGCAGGCCGCACAGCTCGGCCAGCTCAGCCGTGCGGGCCGCCCAGTCATGGCGGCCGGCGAACGTACGCCTGTCAGCCGCGAGGCTGTCGGTACGGAGCACATCCAGCGCCGCCGCGGTCTGGGCGGCAAAGCGCTGCGGGCTCGCGCCAATGCTGATCAGGTCAGTGTCCAGCCAGCGGCTGGCGGGCAGGTCGGTACTTACCGCGCCCCGGCCCGCGGCCAGGTACTCAAGGGTCTTGAGCGGAAAACTGGCCTGGTTGAAGGCGGAATCGGTGTACGGGGTGAGCCCCACATCAATCATGCGCAGGTACGACGGCAGGTCCGCGAACGCCTTCGGGCCCACCCACTCCACGTTGGGCCGTGACAGCAGCGCGTCCAGACGCTTGATCTCGAATGTCGCCTGCCGCGGCCCGACGAGGAGGACGGAGATACCCCGATCGGCCACCGCCTCCAGATGCGTCAGATCGATGCGGTCGGACAGGTGCCCGACAAAACCCGCGATCGGGGACGGCAGATGCACGTCCTCCGGCAGTGGCGCGTTGTCACAGCCGGCGAAGTGGCCGGCGTCGACACCGTTGGGCACCAGCACCGGCTCGGTGCCCATGGCCCGCCACCGGTCCACCAACACCGGGGAGACTCCCACGACCACGTGTGCCTTGGTGAGCTGGCGCCGCTCGGCCTGTTCCAGCCACGGCCTGGACACGCCCATCAGCTCGGCACCCGCGACGAAGTCGTCGGTGCCGTAGAAGACCCGGCGGGCCCCGGGCGCGACATCGAGCAGGTCGGCAAGGGAGTCCACGATGACCGCGCGAACGGTCGCACCGATACGCCGCAAAGCCCGCCGGACGGCGTCACGGGCGGCCAGCCTCGCCGCCTCCCGCATGACCGGACGGCTCACCCCGGGCGGGGTGACGGGCGTCAGCCGGATGATCCCCGGCTGGACCACGCGCAGCCGGGGACGACGCAGGGCAGCGGCGGTGTTGCGGTCCTTCAGCGGCGTCAGGTAGGAGATCGGCGGGTCGACCCACAGCACCGGGAGCTGGCGCGACAGGTGCAGCGCAACATGGCGCATCGGAAACCAGATCCCGTCCCAGGACGTACCGGAACTGCACACCACGAGCTCGCGGGGCCGCGTGAGCGCGGGCAGCGAGCTCATGAGCCGAGCTCCGGCCGCGCCTCGCGCCACCATGCGACCAGCTGCCGCAGGCCTTCCGTGAGGCCGACCTCGGCCTTGAAACCCAGCCGGGACGCGGCGGCCGAGGTGTCCGCGAGGCGGCGGGCCACCGGGTTCACCCGGCGCGCGGGCCCGTGCTCCAGACCGAGATGACCGGCGCCCATCACCGCGGCCAGGGCCTCGGCAAGTTCACGCAACGACGTCTCGACACCGGACGCGACGTTGAAGACCTCGTCGGTGATGTCCGCCTGCGCCGCCATCAGGTTGGCCCGAGCGATGTCCGTGGTGAATACGAAGTCCATGGTCTGCGTGCCGTCGCCCAGGATGAGCGGCGGCTGGCCAGCGGCGATCCGCTCCATCCAGCGCACCAGGACTTCGGTGTACACACCGTGCACGTCCATCCGCGGTCCGTACACATTGAAGTAGCGCAGCGCCACGTAATCAAGGCCATACATGGCGTAGAAGCTACGGAGAAGACCTTCGTTGAAGACCTTCGCCGCGCCGTAGATCGTGTCGTTGTGGTACGGATGATGATCTTCGGATGTGGGGAACACCGCCGCCTGGCCGTACACGGATGCCGACGACGAGGCCACTACCTTGCGCACACCGCTGGCGACCGCGGCCTCCAGGACGTCGAAGGTCCCGTCGACAAGCACCTCGAGCGCCAGCCGGGGCTCCTCGGCGCACTGGGTGATCCGGATCGCGGCCAAGTGGAACACGATGTCGGTTCCGGGCATCAGCTCCGCCAGTAACGCGCGGTCGCGGATGTCGCCGGTGACCAGACGCACCCGCCCGGACCTCAGGGCGGTGGCCAGGTTGGCCTCGCGGCCACGGGTCAGGTTGTCCAGCACCACGACCTCGGCCGCGCCGGCCTCGACAAGCTGGTCACACACGGTCGAGCCGATCGTTCCGGCACCACCGGTGACCAGGCAGCGAGTGCCGGCGAGGGCAACGGCGGCGCTCCGCGGAGCCGTGGTCATCGGGCGACCTCCAGCAGCGGGACGCGGGCGCCGCCGGAACGCAGGCTGCGCGAAGCGGCCTCAAGCATTCCCAGGACCCGCAGGCCAGCGCGGCCATCGGTCGCGGACGGGCTCCCGCTTTCGATCGCCGTCGCCCACTGGGTCATCACCGTACTCAGCGCTTCCCGTTCGGCCAGCGCGGGGGCGACCATGTCGCCACTGCGATAGGAGATCATCATGTTCCGCCTGCTCTCACTTTCCAGCACGTTGGCTTCCGCGAGATCGACCCCGCGGTCATAGATCGACAGACGCTGCGCGGGGTCCAGGTCGTTCCAGACGAGGGTCCGCCGCGAACCACCGACGATCACCGTTCGAACCTTGATCGGCGATAGCCAGTTCACATGGGTGTGGGCGATCGCGCCGTTGGACAGCGCCATCGACAGGTAGCCGACGCAGGCCCTGCCCGCGCCGATCGGGTCGGCACCGGTGGCCGTCACGGCTTCGGGCGTCACTCCATCGGGCAGAATGAAGTCGAAGATTGACAGGTCGTGCGGAGCAAGATCCCAGATCACGTCGACGTCACGTTGGACGAGACCGAGATTGACCCGCACCGAGTCGACGTACTGGATCTCGCCGAGGGCGCCGGCCCGGACCAGTTCGCGGATCTTCATAACCGCCGGCGTGTAGCAGTAGGTGTGGTCGCACATAAGAACGAGGCCACGGGACTCCGCCGCGTCGACCAGCTTGCGGCCTTCCGCCACCGACGAGGCGAGCGGCTTTTCGACGAGCACGTGCTTGCCCGCGTCCAGCGCCCTCAATGCGACATCCACATGTGTGGCAGCCGGCGTGGCAATGGCCACCGCGCCCACCTGCGGATCATCAAGAATGTCATCAAGCCGGTCCGTGGCCCGAACATCGCCGTACGAACCGGCGACCGCACGGGCGCGGTCGCTGTCAATATCGCACAGCCACCTGAGCCGGAACTCCGAGCTTCCCCGGAGGTTTCGGACGAGGTTGGGACCCCAGTACCCCGCACCGACAACGGCCGCACCGATCAAGGACAACGCTTTCCCCCAAAAAGACGGTACGAGTTCGCCGGGCACGCGAGCGTGCCCGGCGAACTCCACGGCAAATCACCGCACGACGACAGGACTACGAAGTCGGGTCAAACACTACGTCAACCCAGTAGTTGGCGGCATTATACGTGGTTGTTGGAAACGCCGAGGTGGCCGAGTAGATATACAGGCCGTTACCACCGGACGAAGGGCTGGACGGCGCGGTGAGCGGACCACTCACCAGCCCGGATGACAGGAAGTAGCCACCATTGACGGAATAGTGGCCGACGCTGGTGTGGTAGGAGACCACGTAGGTACTACCTGCGGTAACAGCAACCGGCGTCGAGAAACGAACCTCCTGCCATCCGGTAGTCGACTCACCGGTAAACGTAGCGGTGGCCAGCGCCGTGCCGGAGCCGCTCCACAGCGTGCCCGTGTGCGTACCGGTGTTGGCTGCTGACTTGTAGAAACGAACGCCGAGAATCCGGCCATTCACGGAGGGTATGAACTGCACCCCCAGCTCAGCCGCGTTGGTGTCGCCCGCGTCGACAGATCCCGGCACTGTCGAATCACTCCAAAGTGAGAACGGTCCGGTCGGACTTGATGCACTGGCTGTGGTGAACGTCCAGCTGGTGGACGACATCGTATTCCCAGCCGCATCTTTGGCACCACTGACGGTGACAGTGTACTGAGTGCTCGGCGTCAGGGCCGCGGCGGGGGTGAAGGTCTCCGTGAACGCGGCGGCGTCATAGGCGGCCGAGCCGCTGACCGGGCCACCCCCACCGGACAGGGTCATGGTGACCGTCGAAGGGACGACCGCCTCCGTGAAGGCCGCCTGAGGCGCCACGTCCACCGGGACCGACGACGCACCACCCAAGGGCGACCGTACCGCTACCGCCGGTGGTGTATTATCGGGCGGCGCGGTCGTGGTGAACACCACGTCCACCCAGTAGTGGGCACCGGCGAAACTGTGGTCAGGGAATCCACCAGCGCCGTACAGGTACAGTCCGTTGCCGCCCGCGGTAGCGCTGTCCGGTGCATGGAGTGGTGCATTGTTGACGGTGGTGTTCAGCACGCCGGCGCTGGCCGAGTAATGGCCGTTCGGCGCGTGGTAAGAGGCAACATAGGTGGCGCCGGCGGTGATCGCGACCGGCGCGGAAAGGCTCACCTGCTGCCATCCGGACGCGGTCTCACCCGTGAAGGTCGCGGTCGCGAGCGCGGTGCCGTTATTCGTCCACAGCGTGCCCACATGCGTGCCGGTGTTCGCCGCGCTCTTGTAGAAGCGCAGCCCGGTCACCCAGCCGCTGGTATCCGCGCTGAAGCGCACGCCGAGCTCGACTCCCTGGGTGTCGCCGGAATCCAGCGTCGCGGGGACGGAAGTCGTGTCAAAAATCGAACACGGGCACCGGCCCGCGGTGGTGAAGGACCAGGATACGGGCGCCATCATATTGCCGGTCGGGTCGGTCGCCCCGGATACCGATACGGTGTAGACGTGACCGGTCGCCAGCGTCGCGGTCGGCGTGAGTGTCGCTGTCCTGCTCGGCCCGTCGTAGGCCACCGTCGACGCGATGACGCTGTTGTCCTGGGTGTCAGTCAGCCGCATCGTGATGCTCGACGGCGTGACGCGCTCACTGAAGATCGCCTTTATCGCCGCGGTGACCGGGACGCTGTTCGCGCCCGCGCCCGGGGCCGTGCTGGTGATCGTCGGCGGGGTCACGTCCGGTGGTAGCGACAGGACCACGTCAACCCAGTAGTTCGTGGTCGACGGCTGCGTCGGGAACGCATGGTTGCCGTAGACATAGACACCGTTCGGCCCGTCCTGCCCGCTGGCGAGCGCGTGCAACGGCGGGTTGTCGACCCCGGCTGAGGCGAACTGGTTGAGCGTGGTCGAGTAGCGGCCAGTGGTGGTGTGGTAGGAGGCGATGTAGGTGGTGTCCTTGACAATGGACACGGGAGTGGTGAACGTCAGCGTCTGCCAGCCCGTGCTGCTCTCCCCGCTGAACGTACCGGTAGCCAGCTGGGTACCAGTGGACGACCACAGCGTCCCGGTGTGGGTGCCGGTATTCGCCGGCCCCTTGTAGAACCGGATACCGGTGATCTTTCCATCCTCGTCGGAGCGGAACTTGACCCCGAGCTCGACCGCGCCGGTGTCAGCTTCGGTGATATTCGCCGGAGTCGCGGAGTCGGGCCATATACCGCACGGGCACAGGCCGTCCGCCGGTGGCTGCTGCGTGGTGGTGAAGGTCCACGTCACCGGAGCGGCAAGCAGGTTGCCCGCGATGTCACGCACACCGCTGACGGTCGCCGTGTAAGTCGTACCGGTAGCCAGCGCCGCGGTCGGTGTGAATGTCGCGGTCCTGGTCGCCGCGTCGTACCCGACGCCACCCGCCACGTTCTGCCCACCCGCGCCGACGGTGAAGGTGATTGTCCCCGGCTGCACGGCCTCGTTGAAGACCGCCGTCGGGGTCACCGCCGTCGACACGCTGGACGACGAGGGCAGCGGTGTCTGGCTCGTCACCGCCGGCGGGGTGACGTCAGGTGGCGCGACATCGGAGAACACCGGGTCCACCCAGTAGTTGGTGGATCCGTAGGTGCTGGTCGGGAACCCGGTGCCGCCCGCGCGGTAAACCCCGTTGGGAGCGCTCCCGGAGTCCTTGGCCGCGTGCAGCGGCACGGCGTCAGCCGCACTCACCTCGAAGAAGCCCGCGTCCGCCGCGTAGTGCCCGGCCGGCGCCCAGTAGGAGGCGACATAGGCGGTGTTCCTGGTTATCTGCACCGGCTGCGCGAAGGTGACCTGCTGCCAGCCGGACGCACTCTCCCCGGTGAAGGTGGCGGTGGCCAGCTGGGTGCCGGTGGCCGACCACAGCGTGCCGGTGTGCGTACCGGTGTTTCCGCTGCCCTTGTAGAAACGGACTCCGGTGACCCAGCCGTCGACGTCAGCGGTGAAGCGGACGCCCAGTTCCAGTGCGGTCGTGTCGGTGACCGCCGGCGTCTTCGGGGTCACGGCGGAACCGAAAACCATGCACGGGCAGCTGACATTGACCGATACGGTCACCGGCGCCGAGATGTTGGCACTGTCGTCAGACGCACGGGCCTTGATAGTGAGCGCCCCGAGGCCGTGGACCGTCCCGGTGTAGGTCCAGCTCTCACGCCCGGTCGCCGGATGCCAGGTGGCGCCGCCGTCGATGGAGACCTCCACACCGCCGACGGCTCCGCCACCGGCGTCGGCAGCGGTACCGGTCACGGTCAGTTGGCTGCCATTGGTGACGGCTGTTGCGGCGGCCGGCGAGGTGATGGCCACCGACGGTGCCGTGTGGTCCGTCGACGCGGTGGCCGTGACCAGCCCTGGCATCAGCGTTGCCGGCTGCGCGCCCATGTCCGCCAGCAGGTTCACCGTCGCCTGCTGCATGTTGGCGTCAACCGCCGTTGCCGTGCCGTCGTGCACGGCGTCCAGGCCCCAGGTGAACTGGATGGTGCCCGCGCCGAACACCAGCGCGCCGCTCGCGGCACGGTAGAGCGTCATGTGGTGCGTGGTCGTACCGGCCGCGACCGTGGTCCCGTAGTCCTGAAGGTACTGGCTGACAGCGCCGGTGGTCGTCGACAGCTGTACGAGGCCGGCCGGGCGGAAGCCGTTGTCGAGATCCTCATCGGACTCGTACCCGATCGAGTGCTGGGAGAGAGCCGCCGACGTCCCGGGCGCCAGGCTGGCGACAGCGGTGTTGCGCCAGAAGCGCATCTTGCCGTCCGCGGCCGGGACCATCATGGTGAGGTCGTCACTGTTGACCATGTAAGCGGTACCGGTCAGCGAGTTCTCCGGACGGCCGCCGTCGGCTGGCGGGCTCTTGCGTGGGTCACGCCAGGTGCCGGTCCATGTCGGCGGGTCCTGCGGGTCGACCACGTCGAGGTAGGTCTCCTTGTAGGTGACCATGGTTCGGTACGGGGTGTCGGACCCCTCGGTGCTCGGCTCCCAGCGGGTCTTCCAGTAGACCTCGTTGCCGCTGAAGAAGGCCAGGTTGACACCGGCGTCCCGGGCCGCCTCGACATTCGCCCGCTGCGGGCCCGACCAGTACTCGTCGTGGCCGACCGAAAGGAACGTCCGGTGGTTGGTCAGCAGGCTGCCGTAACGATCGGTGTCGACACCGCTGGCGTACGAGACATCGTAACCATTGCGCTCAAGAAAACGAATCATCGGGTACTCGTTGGCGAAGACGAAGTCACGGCCGTCCGGAACGTCACCACGAGTTGTGAACGGACGGTTGTAACTGACCTTGTAGGCGCGTCCGATCGGCCCCGGGTACAGGCTCGCCCCGCCAAAGGAGTTGTACGCCTGCCAACTGGTGTCGGAGGTCTGGTACAGCACGTCCGAGTGGCTTGCGTCGTTGCGCACGACGAAGACGATGTGGTTGTCCGCGCCCGTGTCGGTACGGACCAGCTTGGCCACGTAGACGCCGGAGACCGCGCTGCTCGGCACCGCCCAGGCCGCGGACTCCGCCCAGTTGCCGCAATCGGTGAGGTTGGTGGCGGTGTAGAAGAGGCAGGCAGGCTGGTTCTGCACGCCAGAGTGGTTGACGGTGGCCATCTTCCTGGCTCCGTCACCGCCGTACCAGCCGAGCCGATAGATATCGAGCCGATAGGCGCTGGCACTGGTCTTGATCTTAAAGTGCACCGTGCCACCGGCATTGACACTGATATCGGTGCTGAATCCCTGGATGGTGTCGTCGCCGGTGCCGGCGAGGTCCCATTCGGACTGCGGCGAACCGGTCCGGGTGTTCTCACAGGCGATCGGGTTGACGACTGGCGGACCACATGGGTCGGCCGCGCGCGCACGAGAGGCAAGCGGTACGGAAAGGGCTATCAGAATCCCGACCGTTACCGACAGGACAATCCATCGTGAAGCGAGCGGCGAGACGAGACACGAATACGCCCTTGTTCTGCTTGCGGCCAGCGCCGAGGACAGCTTTTTTCCGCTGTTTGAAATTCTCACCTGCAGGACTCCTACCTGCGGAGACGCCCCCGGAAGAACGTCATTTGATCACGCAAAGCCCCAGGATGGACGGAGTCCGAAAATCGGTGATATATCGACATGACATGCTCGACCCCCCCAGCTTCCCCAGCTGTGGCCCGGCTGCCACGGCAGTACCGCGGCACCGCGCCGACCCCCCGGCGAAGCAGCCCCCTCCTGGACGTCGGGCTACCCCCCTACCGGAGCCCGACCATCAGAAATTACCCTATATGGCGTCGCATATCCAGTCTCAGTCCGCATGTTGTGTTGATGACCAGAAAATTGTCCCCTTAACGACACACAGCCCGATCGCCGGTCAACAGCGAGCCCTAAATTTAGGAAAAATTTTGGCAAAAAGTCGTATTAAATATTGACAGTTGATTCTTAACTTGCCCAAAGGGAAAAGTGCCCATGTACTCGACACTGCGTGACGGTCCACCGCCCCGCCCATCGGAGGCCGCATCCGATCAGTCACGGCCGGCCCGACGCCCCGCGGGCCTGGCCGTCGCCCCGGTCGTACTCATGCTCGGCCTCACCAGCATGCTCACCGATCTGTCCACCGAGATGGTCACCGCGGTGCTGCCGCTGTACCTCGTCCTCTCCCTCGGCTTCAGCCCGCTCCAGGTCGGCGTCGTCAACGGCCTGTACCAAGGTGTGACCGCGCTGGTCCGGCTGGCGGGAGGCGTAGCCTCGGACCGCTTCGGACGGCACCGTGACGTGGCCGCGGCGGGTTACGCGCTGTCGGTGCTCTCCAGGTTCGCTCTGCTCGTACCCGGGGGCTCGGCGGCGGTCGTCTCGGGTTCGATCGTGACCGACCGGGTAGGTAAGGGCATCCGCACCGCACCTCGGGACGCGCTGCTCTCGCTGGCCGCCACCGAGAACGGTCTCGGAGTCGCGTTCGGGGTGCACCGGGCCATGGACACCTTCGGCGCGATGCTCGGCCCGGTGGCGGCGTTCGCGGTCCTGTCGACCGTTCCCGGCAGTTACCGCCTCGTCTTCGCGGTCAGCGCGTGTGCCGGTGTGGTGGGCCTGGCTGTCCTGGTGTTCTTCGTCGACCGCAGCCCGGCTCCCGAACCCGCTGGACGGCCCGGCCCGTCGGCCCCCGCCGGAACTGCGGCCCCCGCCGGAACTGCGGCCCCCGCCGATATGCCGGCGCAACCAACAATGAAAATGTCACTGCGAGATATGATGCTCGCCGTGACCGACCGGCGGCTGCGCCGGATTCTGGTGGCCGGCTGCGTGCTGGCGCTGGCAACCATCGGCGACGCGTTCATCTACCTGCGCATGCAGCGAACTCTCGAGATCACGCCGACGATGTTCCCTCTGCTCGCGGCCGGAACATCTGGTATGTACCTGCTCACCTCGGTTCCGCTCGGACGGCTGGCGGACCGGATCGGGCGGGCCCGGGTGTTTCTCGGTGGCTTCGGAGCTCTGCTGGGTGTCTACGTGACGCTGCTTTCGCCGCTGCGGGGGATGACCGCGCTACTGTGTTGTCTGGGTTTCCTGGGCCTGTACTACGCTGCCACCGACGGCGTCCTGTCAGCACTCACCAGCGCCGCGCTGCCCGCCGGAGCTCGAACCACCGGCCTGGCGCTGGTGCAGACCGGCGTGTCACTCGGTCAGCTGGCGGCCTCGGCCGCCTTCGGCGCGCTGTGGACGGTCGCCGGTGTGGAAACCGCGTTGACCGCGGCTGCTGTTCTCCTTGCCGTCGCCCTTGCCATCGCATGGTCAGCTCTGCGGAGGACGATGTGACCGCCAGCACCAGATCATCAGCAAGATCGACCGTGCCGCGCTCGAACCGCTGGCGCCGGCGCGCAGCGTTCGCGGTGGTTGTACTGTGCGCTGTCGCGCTCACCATCGGCTATGGGATCAGCCTCGCCCACCGCTCGTCCCCGGTAGCGGCCCAGGCCGCAAGCCCGCGTCCGATCGACCTGACCTCGCTGCTGCGCACCCCGGTGGTCGTCTTCCGCAGCAGCGAACGCGGGCCTAGCTACGGCGAGGTGTCCGTCGCGAAGCTCAACGACCTGACCGCTCCGCGCGTCGTCACGAACCTGCAGTGCGACCGTGTCGACATGGTGGCCACGGTCGGGCTGTGCCTGGCGGCGAGCCCGGGGATCTACACCAGTTACAAGGCGTTCACGTTCTCTGCGGACATGCAGGTGCGGCACGGCTTCAACATCGTGGGCATTCCGAGCCGGGCCCGCCTGTCCCCGGACGGCCGGCTGGCCGCGGTAACCACGTTCGTCTCGGGCCATTCCTACGCAAGCGCGGGTTTCTCGACCGCTACGACGCTCTACGACGTCTCCGCCGGCCGGGAGATCGGCAATCTCGAGTCGTTCACCGTCACCAGGGATGGCAAGGAGATCCACCCCACCGACGCCAACTTCTGGGGAGTGACCTTCGATCATGACGATGACCG
>NZ_CAKJTR010000098.1:0-626 GCF_917627355.1 Protofrankia sp. Cj3
AGTACTCGTTCTTAATGACGAAATAGGAACCGCGTATGGTTCCGGCCAGCTTCGACTTCTGCCGAGCGAACTTGAACGAGGCGAGCTCCGTGGGGACTTCCATCCCGTCGGAGAGCTTGAACCCAACCGCTCGTTTCCCGCGGTCGTCGACGGTGTACATCACATTGATCGACAGGCCGTTCTCGTAGAAGACGTATGCCATCCGAATGTTCTCGACCTGGAATGTCGTCGCCTCGAGCGGGCGAGCGGAGATGACGATGCCGCGTTCTTCTGTGAGGATCCGGCTCACCCAGTCGATGGTCGGCCCGGCGTTGTCCGCGGGCTCGACCGTGAAAACGTGGCCGTACTTGTTCTTGAAGTACCGGGCTTCGTTCGCCCGTAGACCAGCGAGCGCGGCCGCGGCCGGCGACGACTCCAGGCCGACGGTCGATACGGTGTCGAAGTCCACGGCATAGGGCATGGCAAACTCCTCCGCGTGTGCGTTTCATCCTTATTGTGGACAATAGCGCTGAATTCAGCGTATGCGCTGGTAGCAAAGGTAGAGGATCCGGCAACAGCGGCGTGGATCAAAGGGCGGGGCTGGGGTGCGGGCATCCCGAGGCGGCGGAAGCCCGGATAGCCGGGCA
>NZ_CAKJTR010000098.1:1250-15670 GCF_917627355.1 Protofrankia sp. Cj3
CTACCCGGGCGGATCGTCCCCAGTACCGCCGTCCACACGATCGCCCGGCTGGCTCCCTGCGCCGGACACGCCCGACGGCTCATCGGGGACGACCGCTTGCGCCGGCTCCGATCCGTCCCTGGGCTCAGTCGCGTCGCCGGTACCGGCGGACTCCGAGGAGCGGCCGGAGGCTTCCTCAGCGCGGTCCGCGGCAGGGAGCGCCCGGGCGAACGCGGGGCGTACCAGCCGAGGTTTGGCGACGGCCGGCTCACCAAAGTCCGCCCGGCGCATCCGGCAGTACACCGTCTGGAACTCGCCGGCCGCGCGGCTGATACCGAGATCAGCCGCCGCGGACAGATAGGCGAGGGCGTCGGCCCGGTCCATCCCAAGACGGGTGGACAGAAAAAGCAAAGCCGACCGGGTCGCCCGGCGGACGGCATGCGCGAGATCGGCGTGTGCCCCCAGCGTAATCCAATGGGTGTCGGTCTCGACAAAAGGTTCGCGCAGCGCACCAAGAACAGCCTCGGCCGCGGCTGCCTTCAGGACGGTCAGCCGGAAGGTCGCCCGCAGCGGCCCCTCCAGCGCGACCGCGGCGGCCTTTCCCGCACCCAGGGAATAATGTGGGTCACCAACGGCAAACAATGCGCCGGGAACCTCTACCGGGAGAAACAACCGGGCACCGGCACCGAGTTCACCGCAGTCAAGAGCGCCCCCGTACGTTCCGACCGAGGTCGAACGAAGCGGCCCGGCACCGTTGATCGCGACCGACATGATTCCCATGAACGGTGACAGCGGAAAACGCACCTTCCGGCCCTCAGCTCCGCCCAGCGTGGCGAAGAGCCGGCCCCGGCGCCGTTCGACGGCACAGAAGCTGCTCGCTGTCCGGAACGCCGTCCAGTTACGGGCGGTCGCGGCGGGACCGGGAGGAGCGTTCTCGGGAAACTCCCCGGCGAGCAGTCCCGCGCCATGACGGATCGACACCACGCCGTACCTGGCCCGCGGGTGCAGCGAAACCACATCCACCCGCAGCAGGTCGCCGGGGTCAGCACCGCGGACGTACACCGGTCCGGTCACCACATGCGGACCGTCCACACCGAACCGATGCGGAATTCCCGAAGCGGCAATCATGCGAGCGTCATCGAGGACCTCGGATGTCGACACGCCGAACCGCGCGAAGAAGGCGTCCGGGTCACGCCCCTGATCGTCGAGGATCCCCTCCTGGCTGACCGTGTCGACCGTCACCGTGGCACCGGACTCCACGCTCAGCACCGGCCGTGTCTCAGCGGTCGGCACCTGACCCCACATGACTGTCTCAGGGGTGGACGGGAGATAGTGTTTTCCGTCTACTTTTCCCTTGCCCGGTTGCAGCGCCACTACAGCGCTACCACCGCGACGCCCGCGGCCACCCGCGGCGCCCCGGACGACAGACCCGTTCGTGACGGCCGACCGCCTCAGCCACCGGGCCGGGACGGCTTCCCGACAAGGAGCCCCGACCTGCGATCTGGTCATCACGTGGCACGGGCGTCAGATTCGCAGTGAAACATGACACATCTGTTTCTGACATGTTGCAGTCCTATGCATCCCCCTTCAGGTATCGATACCCCTTCAAGCATCGCTGCCTACCCATGCCCCAGTGCCCACCCATGCCACCCATGGCACCCGGCACCCGGCCCCGTCGACCGGCGCGCGCCCGCCAGGCCGGCCTTCAGGGACGGGTGAGCAGCAGCGAGCCGACCGCGTCGACCTCGGCGGTCCAGCCGGAGCGCACCAGGCAGTTCGCCTCGACGAACTCGATGACCGCCGGCCCCGTGACACCGTCACCCGGTCCCAGCGCCGCGCGGGGCACGACATCCACCTCCTGCCAGGAACCGTCCAGGTGAACAGAGCGCCGGCCACGCACCGCGGCGGGATCGGCGGCCGGCGCGGTCAGCCGGGGACGCCGGCCCGGCAGTGCCGCCACCATGCGGACGGCCACCACTTCCACCTCCCGATCCGGTGCCACATGCCCGTACCTGCGCATGTGCTCGGCCTCGAACCCCGCCTGCACCCGGCTGGCGGAAACCGCACCGCTGGACTCTGTCAACCCGCAGGCGGACGCGGCCACGATCGTCAGCTCATGCGACTGGCCGGTGTACCGGCAGTCGACCTGACGCTCCACCGTGAGCGCGGCGGCGTCCGCCGTACCCACCGCAGCCTGGACGGTCCGGGTGAGCTCGGCGAAAGCGGCGGTCAGGTCAACCTCGGTGAGAGGGCCGCGCAACGCGCGCAGGTAGTCCCGGCGGACGCCGCCGAGCGCAAGACCCAGCGCGGAAAGCACGCCGCAGGCCAGCGGTACCAGCACCCGGCGCATCCCCAGTTCCTCGGCCAGCGCGCAGGCATGGGTCCCACCGGCTCCGCCGAAGGCCACCAGGGTCAGTTCCCGCGGATCCAGCCCGCGTTCCACCGAGACCACCCGCAGTGCCCGGACCATCTCCGCGTCGGCGACCGCCACCACGCCGGCCGCCGCGGACACCGCCGACAGGGCCGCCGTCCCCGGTGTCCCCACCGCCGCTCCCACCGCCGTGCCAAGGCCTGCCAACGCCTTCTGCGCGGACGCCCGGGACA
Organism: Protofrankia sp. Cj3; assembly: GCF_917627355.1. NCBI lineage: Bacteria > Bacillati > Actinomycetota > Actinomycetes > Frankiales > Frankiaceae > Protofrankia > Protofrankia sp. Cj3. The sequence goes on from NZ_CAKJTR010000098.1 coordinate 3,834, forward strand.
GGACGACCTCGCCGCCGAGATTCGCGCCGTCAGCCAGATAGCCGAGCACCAGGTCCGCGTCGGTGACCGTCGGCTCCACGCCCCCGCGGCCGTAGCAGGCCGGGCCGGGATCAGCACCGGCCGAGCGTGGCCCGACCCGCAGGGCACCGCCGGAATCCACCCACGCCACCGACCCGCCGCCGGCGCTCACCGAGTGCACGTCGACCGTGGGCAAGGTGATCGGTACACCGGCCAGCACCGACTCGCCGGTGGTCTGCGCACGTCCCCCCAGTACCGGCGCGACATCGGTGGACGTTCCGCCCATGTCGAAGGTGAGCAGATCGGTCACGCCCGACAGGCCCGCGACGTACGCGGCACCGACCACGCCAGCGGCCGGCCCCGAGAGCACACAGGCGGCGGCGTGCCCGGCCGCGGTCTCAAGATCCACCACACCCCCGGAGGACTGCATGACCAGGGGCACCGGCAGCCCAGCGGCCACGCACCGGCGGGCGAGCGCCCGCAGGTAAGCCGACAGCTTCGGCGTCAGGTAGGCGTCGGCGACGGTGGTGGCGAACCGCTCGTACTCCCGGAACTGCGGGAGAACCTCGTGCGAAGCCACCACGGTGACCCCCGGCAGGCCGCTCCGCAGCGCATCGGCGACCTGGCGCTCGTGCTCGGGATGGAGAAAGGAGAACAGCAGGCACACGGCCACGGCCTGAAGACCGTCAATAGCCGCGAGGGCGGTGGCGACCTGCCGCGGAGCCTCGGGGTCCAACGCCACGACCACACCGGCGGGACCGGTACGCTCCACGACGGTGTAACGGAGCTCGCGCGGCACCAGCGCCGGCGGGTGATGGCGGGTGAGATCGTAGAGAGCCGGTCGGTTCTGCCGGCCGATCTCGATGATGTCGGCGAACCCCCGCGTGGTCACCAGAGCGGTCCGCGCACCCCGCCGCTCCAGCAACGCGTTGGTGGCGACCGTGGTGCCGTGGGCGAACCGCTCGACCGTCCCAGGCTCGGTGGCCAGACCTGCCCCGCGGACGGCACCGAGCACCCCCACGGATGGGTCGGCGGGCACCGACGGCACCTTCGCGGAAACCAGCCGGCCGCCGTCATCGACAGCGACCAGGTCGGTGAAGGTCCCACCCACATCGACCCCGAGCCACATCGCCACACGGGGAATACTCGCACGGTGACGAACGTGTCTTCGCGCCCGTCTCAGCGCCTGCTCGCGGAGCTCGCTCGCGGGGTCTGCGCAACCGCCCCTCGCGAGGCCTGCGCACCCACCCGTAGCCTGCGGATACCCGCGGCAAGGACGGTCCCTGCCACATATTTGGCACACTTACCATGCCCGTGGCCTGTCTCACTGGTCACAGCGTTCGGACAGATCAAGTAAGGCCTGCGAGTAGCCTGAGCACACGACAACGGAAGGGCCCGCGCGGCGGGCCATAACAGAGGGTAGATAGAGGGGAACGCCCCCGTGACAGCACCGACGGTACCCGAGTCCGGACCCGACTTCGGCCCCAACGAGTGGCTGGTATTTGAGATCTACCAGCAGTATCTCGCGGACCCTGAGAGTGTTTCGCCGGAGTGGCGCGAGTTCCTCTCCGACTATCAACCGGGCGAGGTGAACGGGCAGCCGGGTACGGCCGAGCCCGTCCCCCCTGTTGTCATAGCTGGTTCCGTGCCACGGCCAGGCCAACTGGACGCCACCCCCACCGACCAGCCGCGCGGCACGGTGATCAACACGGCCGCGGCCGCGGCTGCGGCCACGCCTGCCCGGCCACCGGCATCCGGGCAGGCCGTGCCAGTCCCGACGAACGGCGTCCCCACGTCGCCGCTGCGCGGTGCCGCCGCCCGGGTAGCCGCCAACATGGAGACGTCCCTGCACGTCCCGACGGCGACGTCGGTACGCGCGGTCCCGGCCAAGCTGCTCGCGGACAACCGGATCGTCATCAACCGGCACCTGGCTCGGTCCCGTGGCGGCAAGGTCTCGTTCACCCATCTGATCGGGTATGCGATGGTCAAGGCGCTCGAGACGGCGCCGGCCATGAATCACTCGTACGCTGAGATCGCCGGCAAGCCGACCCTCGTCGAGCCGGAGCACGTCAACCTCGGGCTCGCCATCGACCTGATCAAGGGAACCTCCCGGCAGCTGGTGGTTGCCGCGGTCAAGCAGGCCCAGGCCATGGATTTCAGCCAGTTCTGGCTCACCTACGAAGACCTCGTCCGGCGTGCCCGCACGAACAAGCTCACCGCCGACGACTTCACCGATGTGACGATCACCCTGACCAACCCCGGTGGCATCGGCACCGTGCACTCGGTCCCGCGCCTGATGCAGGGGCAGGGAACAATCATCGGCGTCGGCGCCATGGAGTACCCGGCCGAGTTCCAGGGGGCGTCCACCGAAACCCTGTCGAAGCTGGCAGTCTCAAAAATCATCACGTTGACCAGCACCTATGACCACCGGATCATTCAGGGTGCGCAGTCCGGCGAATACCTGCGCCGGATGCACCAGCTCCTGCTCGGCGAGGACGGTTTCTACGAGGAGATCTTCCGCTCGCTGCGCATACCGTACGAACCGGTGCGCTGGGTCACCGATATCACCTCGTCCCACGATGGCGATCTTGACCACGGTACCCGGGTACTCGAACTGATCCATGCCTACCGGGTGCGCGGACACCTGATGGCCGACACGAACCCCCTTGAGTTCGCCATCCGCAGCCACCCTGACCTCGACATCATCAGCCATGGCCTGACCCTGTGGGACCTCGACCGCGAGTTTCCCGTCGACGGCTTCGCCGGCCACCGCCGGATGACGCTACGCGACATTCTTGGTGTCCTGCGGGACTCCTACTGCCGCCGGGTCGGTATCGAGTACATGCACATCCAGGAGCCCGACGAGCGGGTCTGGATCCAGCAGCGGGTCGAACGGGCCGCCGAGCGCCCCGACCCGGCCGAGCAGCTGCACGTCCTGGAGCGGCTCGGCGCGGCCGAGGCGTTCGAGTCGTTCCTGCAGACCAAATACGTGGGCCAGCGGCGATTCTCGCTCGAAGGCGCGGAGTCGGCCATCCCCCTGCTCGACGAGGTACTCCAGCGGGCCGCTGAAGCGGGCATGGACGAGGTCACCCTCGGAATGGCGCACCGCGGCCGGCTGAACGTGCTGGCGAACATCGTCGGCAAGTCCTACCGGCAGATCTTCGCCGAGTTCGAGGGCTACGTCGACCCGCAGACGGCGCACGGTTCGGGCGACGTCAAGTACCACCTCGGCGCGGAGGGCATCTACACCAGCCCGGACGGTCGCCAGGTGCCGATCTCGCTGGTGTCCAACCCGTCCCATCTGGAGGCGGTCGACCCGGTGCTGGAAGGTGTCACCCGGGCCAAGCAGGACATGCTCAACAAGGGTCCCGAGGGCTTCACGGTGCTGCCGGTGCTCGTCCACGGGGACGCCGCCTTCGCCGGCCAGGGCGTGGTCGCCGAGACGTTGAACCTCTCGCAGCTGCGTGGGTACCGCACCGGCGGGACCGTGCACGTCGTCATCAACAACCAGGTCGGGTTCACCACGTCACCGATCGCCAGCCGGTCGTCGGTATACGCGACCGACGTCGCCCGGATGGTGCAGGCCCCCATCTTCCATGTGAACGGGGACGACCCCGAGGCGTGTGTACGAGTCGCGCGGCTGGCCTTCGAGTACCGGCAGGCGTTCCACAAGGACGTCGTCATCGACATGGTGTGCTACCGGCGGCGCGGGCACAACGAGATGGACGAGCCGTCGTTCACCCAGCCGCTGATGTACGACACGATCGCCACGAAGCGGTCGGTCCGTAAGCTCTACACCGAAGCGCTGATCGGCCGTGGTGACATCACGCTGGCCGAGGCCGAGCAGGCCATGAAGAGCTACTCGGTACAGCTGGAGAAGGCGTTCGCCGAGACCCGTGACACCAGCCAACGCCCAGCTCACGGGCCTCGGCTGGTGACGACTCCAGCGGAGGCCGCGGCGGCTGCCGCCGTGTCCACCGCCGTGTCGCTGGACGCCATCAAGATGATCATAGATACCCAGACCGCCCTGCCGGCCGGATTCACCGTTCATCCGCGGCTGCGCCCGCAGCTCGAGCGCCGGGCACAGATGATCGCGACTGGGACGATCGACTGGGCGTGCGCCGAGACCATCGCCTTCGGCTCGGTCCTGCTCGACGGCCGGCCTATCCGCCTTGCCGGGCAGGACAGCCGGCGCGGTACCTTCGGCCAGCGGCACGCCGTTCTGGTCGACCGGCACAGTGGCGAGGACTACTGCCCGCTGAAGTCGTTGGAGGCCGAGGAGGGCGCCGGCACCTTCTACGTCCACGACTCGCTGCTGAGCGAGTTCGCGGCGATGGGCTTCGAGTACGGCTACTCGGTGGCTCGCCCGGAAGCGCTCGTGCTGTGGGAAGCCCAGTTTGGCGACTTCGCGAACGGGGCACAGTCGATCATCGATGAGTTCATCGCGGCGGGCGAGGCCAAGTGGGGCCAGCGCAACTCGGTCGGCCTTCTGCTCCCGCACGGCTACGAGGGGCAGGGCCCGGACCACTCCTCCGCCCGCATCGAACGCTTCCTGTCGCTGTGCGCCGAGAACAACATGCTGGTGTCCGCTCCGTCGAGCCCGGCAAGTTACTTCCACCTGCTGCGCCGGCAGGCGCTCTCACCGGTGCGACGCCCGCTGGTGGTGTTCACTCCCAAGTCGATGCTGCGGCTGAAGGCCGCGACCTCGACGGTCGAAGACCTGACAACAGGATCATGGCGTCCGGTAATCGACGACACAAAGATCGACAACCGGAGCAACGTCCGGAGAGTACTGCTGTCGGGCGGAAAGGTCTATTACGACCTCCTGGCCGAGCAGACCAGCAAAAAGATCACCGATACCGCGCTCGTCCGGATCGAGCAGCTCTACCCCACGCCGGTCGCGGAGCTCGGGGAGGTCCTGAGCACCTACCCGAACCTCGCCGACGTGGTCTGGGTGCAGGAGGAGCCGGCCAATCAGGGCGCCTACCCGCACATGGCCATCCACCTGCCCGATGCCTTGCCGGCGGGGCTGCGGGTGCGCCGGGTATCACGTAAGGCGTCGGCCGCTCCGGCGTCCGGCTCCTCCTCCGTGCACGAGAAGGAACAGAAAGCGCTGATCGAGGCTGCGTTCACCGCGTAAGAACGCCCGAAACGAGGCTGGGACTTGGAAACCGGAGCTGACGGTGTACTTCACCGACAGGGGTATTGAGGAGCTGTCGGCGCGTCGCGGGGAGGAGACCGTGACGCTCGACTGGCTCGCTGACGAGTTGCGTGCGTTCGTCGACCTGCATCCCCAGTACGAGGACGCGGTCGAGGAACTGGCCACCTATCTGGCCCGTCTCGACGACCCGGACAGCTAGGGCGTTTCAGAAGCCAGCTGTCCGGCTCGCGCCGCTTAAAGGAGCGGGGCTGGGGTGCGTGCATCGTGAGGCGGCGGAGGCAGCCACCGGAGGTGGTGGGTGGCGACCGACGAGCCGGGGTACCCGTGCATCGCGCAGCGATGGACGGGGAGCGATGACGCGAGGTGCGTGCCCTGGCCCCGCCCGCCGCGTCCCCTATTGCCGGGCGCTCTTAGCGTGCGTTTGCGATCGCGATCATTTTATTGATCATCGGGATATACAAGGGCTGACCAGTACCGATGGCACTCGGCAGCGCAGGAGATGAGCCGTCCGTCCACATCCGGGGAAGCCCGCCGCCACTTTTCCACAGCTCGCCGGGTGGCGTTCCGTTCGGCGGACCAATCGGCGAGGCTCGTGGGCATGGCCCCGGACCCCGGTCAGCGCTCCTGGCAGAAGACAGCCGACCACCAGTGTGGCGTCATCTCGATCCGCGCCGCTGTCGCGGCCGGGACGACCCGGTCAGCGATTCGATGGCGGGTCAGATCCGGCCGATGGCAGCGGCCCCTGCCCGGGGTGCTCGTGACACGCCCCGGGCCGCTCACCCGTATGCAGTTGTTGTGGTGCGCGCTCGAGTCCATCGGCCCCGGAGCTGTGCTCGGCGGTGCCTGCGCGGCGGCCCTGGGGGGCCTGCACGGCTTTGACGAGGAGAGCGTCACCGTTCTTGTACCGCCGGGGCGACGGCCGGGCCCCCGCCCCGGCGTCGTCATTCGCCACAGCGCTCAGCTCGGCCCCGCGGACGTGTGTCCGCGACCGTATCCGCCGCGGACCCGGCTGGCCCGTTCCGTTGTCGATATGGCCGACTGGGCGGCGCGGCCACAGGTTTCCCATGCCGTCCTCGCCGCCGCTGTACACCAACGCCTGACCACCGTCGCGGAACTGCGCGATGTCACCCGAGCCCGCGGGCCGATCAGACAACGGAATTTGATCACGAAAATACTGAGCGACCTGGAACGTGTCCACGGATCGGTACCCATCGGATGTCAGGACGGCACGTTGAACAACGCCCGGTCAGGCCGGCCGTCGGTCGGCCGGATGATCCCGACACAGGAGTACGGCAGCTCCGCCCTTTCCTCCACCGCCACCCCTTTGGCCGCACAAAGCGAGAGGATATGAGCCAGTTCCGCCAACCGGCCGGGTGCGACAACGACTTTCCAGGGCACCCGTCGCAACAGCACCCTTGTCGTCTCACCGACCCCCGGCTTGACAAGGCCGATGTTCGTGATTCCATAATCCTTCGCCAGCATTTCGACCGCGCGCCAGCCGGCCCAGGTCGGGGTACGGTCCTCCGCTTGGCGCAGCCCATGCGCGACCGCGTCCGACGCGGCGGGAAAGGCCGCCATAACGGTGTCGACGTACCGGCGGGAATAATCCCGGTCAGCCAGGTGCCGATAGTACTTCGCCCCGTGGAAGTCAGCCGGACCGATCAGTGCGGAATTCAGCACGGTTCTGCTCACCAGGCCGCTGACCGTGGAGTTCAGACAGCTGTGCGGGATGAGGAAGTCGTCCCGGGTGCCGTAAACCGACGTGCAGTGGCCCGGATCCGAGAGCACCGCCATGGAGCTGTCCACGCCGAACTGCCCCGCCGCAGCCTGCAGAACCTTCAAGATAGCGCCTTTGCCCGTCCAGCCATCGACGAACTGGAGCGCATGGGGGGCATGGCGGTCCAGGATCCACCGCAACGCGTTCTCGTCAAGCCCCCGGTCCTTGATAATGGAGACCGAGTAGTGCGGCAGCTCGAGCCCGTGCTTCCACCGGGCCCAACGCCGCATGAGGATTCCGGCGGGCGTGCCGGCCCGCGCGAGCGATACAATAACCGGCTTATCCTTGCTTGCAAGCACAAGCTCGGTGGCTATACCGACCGCGGTGGCGACCCGTTCCGCCGACCGCGTGAGGGCATCCTCGAAAAGAGCAAGATAGGAATCCGAGGGTTCGTACTCGACAGGCAGATCCTCAGCGTAGTGACGTCCCTTGGAGAAATCCTCCTCACGGTCTTCAGCGGGGCGCTCCAGCGGGATGTCACTGAGATCCTTCAGCAGAAAGACCACATCCGCGGGATCGTAGGACCCCGAACCCACCGTGCCCGGAATGGCTCCCAGGACCGTACCCTCGCTCAACTCGCTCCCCCTGCCACACGCCCGGTCGGCCAGGTCATCGGACGCCTGTCCGGGCCTCGGGCCGGAATCGTGACCACGGTCACCGGCGCGCACCGACGCAGCATCCCGACCATCCCGGCGACGTCGGCCTCCGCCAGCCCGCCGTTGGCGACCGAATCGACCACGACCACGATGTCGTCGTACAGGCCCGGCCGGACGTTGTAGACATGACTCATCCGGGTGGGGTCGTCCGGCGCCGGGAACGTCAGCGCGCAGCGGATCGCACAGCCTTCGGCGTCGATCGGGTAGACCGGCGAACGCGTTGTCGAGTGGTAAAGCACCGCGCCCGAGATAATTTCATCGAGCGCGGCCCCGATTCGCAACGGTGTGTACATGAGCTCTTCCGTGCCAAGCAGCAGAACGCGTCCGGACGGCTCGGTCAGCACCGCCGCAATCTCCCGGGCGACCGCCGGCACGACCGCCTCGAGCAGTGCCCGGTCCGCCTGCGACCAACCGTGGCGCGCACCGTCGGGAAGCTCGGCCGGCCAGTCAGGCCGTACGGAGCGGACCGGATGACGCCAGGTGGACGGCTCCCGCGCGGCCGCACCGACAGGGTCACCGCCATGGCGGGCCCGAAGCCGTTGCGCGCGCAGAGCTACGTCGTGCGGCACCACCAGCTCTCCGGACAGCAGCGACACCACCCGCACCGGAACACCAAGACGGTCCGCGAGCTCGTTGAACGCACGCCGGGACTCCGGCGGCCGGGCGTCGAACAGCGTCGCCACGGTGTAGGAGGGCCGTGGCGCGAAGGCGTGCAGCGCCTGAATCGTGCCCAGCGCAGTCCGGCCGGTCGAGAGCTCGTCATCCACCAGGATCAGCGGACGCGGCGCCCGCACCACCTCGGGATCGGTCGGCATGAGCCAGTGGTAGGTGGCATGGGAATGTGCCTCGTCAAAGTCGAGCAGGGTGGTGGCGCCGGGTACCACCCGACGAGTGGTATGCAGATAGTCACAACCCGCAATGCCGTCCGCCACCGCATGCCCAAGCGAGGTTGCCGTCTCACAGTAACCGACCACCAGTGGCCCAGCCGTCATCAGCGCACCCCCCAGCCCAGCGGAGTCCTCGCGGACCCGGGCCGCCAGCAGCCGACCAGCCGCCAGCGATTCCCGTGGCGGCACCGGAAGATGTTTGCCGAGTACTCGGCTGACCAGCAGATGTGCCCGCAGCGGATTGCGCCGCAACGCAAGCCCGACCAGCCCGTGCAGGCCCCTGCCCAGCGTGTCGGTTCTGATCCTGATATCGAGCCCCAGCTCGTCCCACAGCCAGTTCGGGCCGCTCGAAGACTGCCCGAGGTGATCCGCCAGGCTCACACGACCTCCGCCCTCACCGCTGTTGCCATCCGGGACAATCCGCGTGTCACCGGAACGTCACGACACTCCGGTCGCGGCCAGAACGTCGACGAACGTGTGGCCCTCCCGCAGGACACCGAAGGCCTGGGCCCGCCGCAGCACCCCTTGCGCCCAGATCCGATGGGGTCCCAGCTCGTTCATCTTGTTCGCGTAGCAACTCGGCCGTACCCCGCCGGCGTCCTCCGCGAGAATCGCTATGGCGTCCACGTACTCTTCGTGGCTGGCAACATGCAGCGCATGCACGGCAGGCACATGACTGGGGTGGATCACGGTTTTGCCCAGCAATCCGTTCGCCTTGTCAAGCACCACCTCGCGGATGAGCCGATCAAGATCGGCGGAGACGAGGCGCAGGCGCAGGCGAGCACCGTCCGCACTGTCATCGACAAGATCAGCTTCCTCGAATGGCGTGACCCGCAGCGCGCTCACGAACAGGCGCTCCGGCTGAGCGAAATATTCCCATACCGGCCCGCTCACCACATGGTCGCCGCCACGGGCACACACGTTGACGATATCCGCGATGCAATCACGGACCACCGCGATGTCGTAGATGGTCAGGTCCCGATTCCGTCGCAACCCGAACAGCCCGCAAAGGTCGGTGGCGCCCAAGCGGACCGCCAGCACGACATCGGCGTGCTTGTCGACGAGCTCCCGGACCCCCGACAGCGCCGCCGCGCGAGTCTCCCTGAAAATAACCTCCGGACTTTCCAGCACGGGCATCGCCCAGAGCATCCGGCCGAGCCGCTCGGCGGCACGCGACACAGCCGCCAACGCCGGCTCTCCGTTTTCAGGACTGAACTTCGGCAGGACGAATCCGGCGAACGCCGCGGCCGCGGCGGAATCAAGACGTGCGGCCAGAAGCGGTATCTGCTCCGTGTCGCGGACCCGGACGAACAACAACGGCGGCCCGCCGCCAGCGGTCGGTGGATCTTCCCCCAGGTTACGAAGAGCGGCAACCACGTTCGCCTCGGCCGCGGCGACCTCGTGGTCAGCGATGGCGTCCTCCAGGCAGAGCACCATCGACGTCACCCCGGCCGCGGTCTGCCGACGGACATCCGCGGCCAGCGTCGGCCGCGTGCCCGGGGCGTAGAGGGTGGCGCCCAGCGCCGTTGCCACAAGCCGGCGGTCCCCATCCGGGAGGATCTCCTCAGGCAACCGGTGAAACAGCGCGTCCGTCCGGTCCGCGTCCAGAAAACCGAAGTGACGCACCCAGCGAACCCCCTATCATCGTCATCCTTTGTCAGCCGTCAGCCGTCAGGCTTGCCAGACGGTACATCGCCCGCCGGCCGTGTGGAATGGCTGTCCGGCAACTTCCCCACCGCTGTCATCCAGCGGACGACCGCATTTCACCCAGCCGCCGGATCACATACTCAACCGGGTCCGTCACGACCTGCCGAACAGCCGCTTGTACTCAGCGGCCGACCGAGCGTTCCGCCCACCGTACATGATCGTCGAACACACATTGTCCGGCGACGAGTCGTGAAAGTAACTTTCATAGCCGATCACGTCCGCGTTCGTCATGAAACTGTCATACATCTTCCGGACGTAGAACGGGTTGTCGCCGCCAGCATCACCGCCACAAGACGTGACACCCCACTCACCCACGCCGACTTTCCGGCCATGCGCACGAGCGAACCGAATGAGATCGCAGAGACCGTTGACGCTGTCGCACTGACGCTGCCACGCCGCCTCGTCCCGCGCCGGCGGGTAGTGATCGTAAGCGTCGATACCGACGACGTCAACGTAGGCATCACCGGGGTAGGCGTCCCATGGATTCCCGCTCGCCGGTACCGGGGAACTGTGGGCATTGAACGTCCAGTCAATCCTGACCTTCGGGTTTGCGGAACGGATGGCAACGGCGATCCGACGAAAACACTCCGTGAAATTCCTGGCGTCGGCGTCCGCATGCCAGTACATGTACATCCCGTTGAACTCCCAGCCGATCCGTACGATGGAGTCAGCCCGGTTTTTGCGCGTGAGAAAGGAGCCGAATCTCCGCCAGTGCTCGTCATAAGCGCCGCGGGCGCACGCGGCATTGCTCCCCTGCCCCTCCGGAAACGTCGGCTGGCTGATGACCAGTTTCCCCGGAAAAGCCGCGAAGTCGTCCACCGGCCAGTCGGGCTCGGATATCGGGCCCCACCCCCTGTCCCGGCTCGTAAAGACGAGCGCCACGTCGACCGGCCGGTCCCGCCACGCGCCAAAGGCCAGATAGGGCGCCAGCTCGTTCGCCAGGTGCACGCCGGACAGCCAGGGCAGGCCCGACAGCCTTCCCCGGGTATCCCAGCCGGTGACCGGTGGTGAACCGCGATTCCGGAGCGCCGGCCCGATGGCGAGGACTCCGGCAGCGGCGACGATGCCGGACAGTACCAGGCCCGCGGCCACCCACCGCCACCCGATCGGCAGCGACCGGGCCCGCTGGTCACCTCTTCGAGAGCTCCCACGAAAACCCGCCCGGAGGCCTTGATGATCATTGGCACGGCGCAAGCGATTCACCTGACAATCAGGGCTTCGTCCGGCGGATGACGGAGAATCACCCCAGTGGGGGCCCTGTCACCCGGTATCCCGCCGACCGCCGCGGCCGCGGCTGCGGCTGCGGCTGCGTTCTCCGGCGAGCTCAGGAACAGGCGTACCCCCCAGGGAAGCTCCGCGCCCTCGAGCGAGACCTCGAGCGTGCGCGCGGCTGTCGCCGGCACCGCCGACACCCGCGCCAGCGGGTGCCCATCTTCGTTCGCCTGCGGTGGGGTCGTCCCCGGCCGCGCGACAAGCACCATCGCCGGCAACGGCCCGTCCGCGCTGATCTGCACGCGCAGGGTGCGGCGGCGCCAGCCAGACCGGGCCAGGGTGTAGGTGACCGTCATCTCCCGGTCGTGATGGTCGTGATAGCCGTTACGGTCGTGCGGCTCATGCGGCTCGTGCGGCTC
>NZ_CAKJTR010000098.1:16051-20180 GCF_917627355.1 Protofrankia sp. Cj3
ATGTTGGGCAGCCGAGCGGGCTACAACTGCCGTACCGAGCGCGGCCGCACGCAGCGTCCCGCCGGTACGCACCAGTGGATAGCAGGCGACGAAGTAGGGCGAACCGTCACGCGGCGCGGCGAGATGCCACCCTCCCTTGATCTCCAGACTGGCGTTGGTGACCTTCGCCTGGAAGGCGCTCGGATCGTCCGGCCCGGTCGGGAACTGGTCCCGGCGCCACAGGACACGGGCCTCGGTAATCCCCGATGGCAGCTGAAAGGACAACACGATCTCCTCGCCACGGTCGTCCGCACGCAGCTCCCGGATGCGCTCGACCACCAGATGCCGCACGCCACGGCCGGCCACCGCCCGGCCATCGCGCACGGCCACCGGTGTGTACTCCAGCTCTCCGACGGCCAGGGGGTCCACCAAGTGGCCGTCCCCACTCGACCCAACCAGCCGTGCCCGCTCGGCTATGTTCGCCAAGTCGATCTCGGCGCCCTCGGCCCCGACCGGAGACGCCGACCCGGGGCCCGCCGCCGGCACGGCGTAGATCCGCACATGCGTGTCCGGCATGCTGCTCCAGCGCAACGCGGTCTGCCCGTTGACGGTGGTGACCGCCAGATCACGTACCAGCGGCGGGCGTGGCGTCACCGTAATCGTGATCCCCGAGCCGGCGGTCCGGGAGGGCTGCCCGTCCACATCCCGATATTCGACATACACCCAGTAGCGGTAGGTGACACCGGCCTGGACAGCCGTGTCGACATACTGGCCGGCGCTCGCCCGGATCCGACGCATGGGGACCAGCACCGGCGACGACTCGTCCACGGTCCGATCGATTGTGACGGCGTCCACGGGGCCGTCCAGCCGCCACGACAGCCTCACATCGGCACCGGTCTGCTCCGCATGCAGGCCCGCTACATCCCGCACCACCACGATACCGGGCGTACGCACCGCTACCGACCGCCGGCTGCCCACGATCGCCGTCACCTCGTGACGAACCAGCACCCCAGCCGGGGCTCCGGCATCGGACAGCTCGGTGGACCGAGTCGTACCCAGGCTGCGTTCAACCGGCGCTGCTCCCCCCGGGCCGCCCGTCTCCCCCACCAGCCTGACCACCCGGTAGGACACCGGCCCAAGCGCCGAGGGAGAGGCCCGCCAGCGCAGCACCACGGCACCGTCCTCGCTGCTCGCGGTCAGCTCGGTTGGCGGCGGGAGTGGCAGCGCCGCCAGTGCGGCCAGCGCCGCCCTGCTGTCAGCCACGGTCGCGAGCACCGCGGCCAGCGCGTTCTCCTGCTCGGCTGGCGGCAGTGCCCGCGCCGCGTCGACCCGGCGGCGGATGACCTCCTGGTGGGCGGTGAGCTCGGCAAGCACCTCATCCGCGGAACGCCCGTCCGGACCGGGCACATCGGATGCCTGGGCGACGAGCCAGCGGGCCCCGTCGGCAGCGGCGTCCTCGCAGCGGGCTTCGCGGTACTCGACCAGTGCCCGCCACCCGGCGTCGGCAGCGGCCAGCGCGGCCCGCAGCCGCGCGTCGAGATCCTCGGCCGCGCGGGCTGCCTGCCCACCCACCGCCACGAGCACCGAGCGCGCTTCAGCCAGCAGCTCACCGGCGTGCTTGGGATGGCCGTTCTCCAGGTCCCGACGGATCGCGGCGAGGGCATCAGCTGCCTCGCGGGCCTGGCGCAGACTGTGCCCGCAGAACCGGCACGCCGCCGCGGCGGCCTCGGTCGCCCGGCCGCACGAAGGACACGCGGTGTAGAGCTCGGCGTCGCAATAACGACAGACGCGTGAACCGTCCACCGGCTCCGGGCGGCTGCAACACGGACAGACAACGTAGTCGACGACGGCACCGGTCGTCACCGCCGCGCCCAGCTCCCGGGCGATACCGAGCAACACGGCCTTCGCCTGTGCCGCCGAAAGCCCCCGCCCGGCCGCCAGGACCTCCCGGACCAGCCCCTCGAAAGCGGCCGGCCCCAGCTCACCATCGAGAACGACGTGTTCCTCGACCTTCGGCCGGATCTCGTCGCGGGCATCGGCGATCAGCCCGGCCGTGTAGGCGGCCGGATCACCGTCGAGCAGCCTGGTGCGCACCTGCGCGAGCAGGTCGGCGGTCACCGTCTTCTCGCGGTCAAGCGGACGCCGCTGATTACCCTCGACAAGGAGGTCGTAAGCAGCCTGGATCCGGGCCGGCACGGAGTCGGCTGGAACACCCAGCAACGCCCACAGGGACGCGGTGCCAGCTCGATCTCCGTCGCGTAGCTGCCGCAGCTCGATCAGGCGATCACGGATCTGGCGCCGCAGCCCCGGCGCGAGTGGCTCGGCCTCATCGCCGGAACCATCCTCGATCACCTTCTCACCGGCGAGGATCGCGTCGAACTGTTCGGTGGTCACCCCGTCAGCCGACGCCAGCCGGCGCAGCCCCGCAATTCGAGACCGGGGAACCCCACCAAAACGCTCACGCACAGTAGCGAGATTGCGAGCCACCTTGGCCAGCCGTTCGGCATCCCCGCTGCGGCGTGCGGCCAGCACGCGGAGCCGGGCCTGCTCACGGCTGTGCGCGTCCAGTAGCGGCGCCTCCCACTCGGCCCTCCGCCGGACCAGTGCCGCCGCCAACGTCGCGTACCGTGCCGAGTTCCGCTGCCGCTGCAAAAACGCGATGACGCGGGCCAGGTGTGCGCGTACCTCGGCCTCGGTGTAAACGACGGCCGGGTCCAGCGCAGCCACGAAGAACGGGTCCTCAAGATCGAGATTGGACCGGCGTTGCAGCTCCGCCAGCACACGCTGGCGGTAGCCGCTGCCGTCGAACACCACGCTCACCGCTCCACCTTCGTCCCCACCGCGGAGCGTATGAACCCAGCCCGGACGCGGCACCGATCTCGCCGCACCATATGTACCGGACATGTTCGCGCGCCGCCGGAGACCGCTCCAGCGACATCAGTCCCGCTGCTTGAGCAACGTGATCTTCTTTGTCTCCTCGTCCCGCATTACCTCGCTGCCCACACCCGCGGTGACCTGCAGAACAAGCGGCCCGGTCACGCCGGGATGTGTGGCGGTGACGACGATCGTCTGGTCCGGGCGCATGAGAAAGGTGACATCTACGGGGGTGCCGCGGGGATGGCCCCCGGGAATCCCCGCGATAGCACCTTCGACGATCACCTTGTTGTCCTGGAGGATGGCCGACTCAGTGCTCGTCCCCTGCTCGAACACGCGGATATCGACCTCCGTCTGATCATCGGAGATCGTGTAGAAGGTCTGGGTGACTTCGATCGGCAGCGGATCGTTGCGATGCGCAAGAAACGCCGCGACCGCCTTGCCACGGTCCTCCGCGAAGATCCCGAAACCGCGGGAGGTCACATTGGTGACTTTCGTCTTGACCAGGTCCACGACCGCGGTGGTCGTCAGCCCGAAATCACCCGCCGCGCCCGATACCGAGCGTTGGACGTCGGCCGGCGCCGCCGCGTCCAGGCTCGCTCCGGCGGCGAGCCTGCCCTGGGCGACCAGGTCGTCCAGGACGTACCGCTCCAGCTCCTTCTTCTGCCCGAACACCGCGGCCCCCTTGGCTACAGCAAGATCGGGATCGACCAGACGTGGGGTCAGACCGAAGCTGTCCGCAATCTTGTGGGCGACCGCCGGGCTCTTGCTCATGCCGCCGACGAGCAGGCAGATGTCCACCTTGTCGACCCCGCGCTCCCTGGCCCTGGCGAGCACCGATCCGGTGAGGTCGAGCGTCCGCTGCAACAAGGCAGCGGTGATCTCCTCAAAATCCGTCCGGGTCACGGTCACGCTCGCCCGCCGGCCACCGTGAACCACCAGCACGTCAACGCTGTCACGACCGGACAAAGCCAGCTTCGCGTCCTCCGCCGAGGTCAGCAGTTCCTGTTCGTCGTAGACGTCGTCGAGCGGGTCACCGGCGTCAGGCTGCGCCTCGGTGAACTTCTGGGCCAAGAAGCGCACCAGCTCCGCGTCCCAGTCGGCACCGCCGAGCTCGTGGTCACCATCGGTGGCCACGACTGTGATCGCGTTCTTCGACAGGCGGATGACGGTGGTGTCGAAAGTGCCACCGCCGAGATCGTAAACAAGCACGGTCGTGTCCGCCACACCGTCCTGGGCGAACCCGTACGCGAAGGCGGCGGCCGTGGGCTCATTG
>NZ_CAKJTR010000099.1:0-1401 GCF_917627355.1 Protofrankia sp. Cj3
ACGCACACGTCGCCGGGCAGGTCCAGCGGATCGACCCGAAAACGCTGGACCCACTGGGCGCGCCGCTCTCCTTTGGTTCAGCGATCGGTGGTGCCGGGCTGACCGCTGACGGCACGCTGTGGGTGGCCTTACCTGAGAAAGGGCAGCTTGTCCCGGTTCGCCGCGGCACAGCGGGAACAGCGGTCACGGTCGCCCGGCCAGGCTACCGACTGTCACTGATCATAGTAGACGGGCTGCCGGTCGCGGTCGACGCGACCACGCCAGCGCTGGTACCCGTGCGCGACGGCCGCCCCGCCCCGGCGCTGCGGCTGCCGGACCCGGCCGGGCAAGGGCGTCAACTGCTCGTGGCGCCGTCCGTCGACGGCCATCTCACCCCCGTCATTGTCGACGGGACGACCACGATGCTGCTGGCCGACCCGGGCGCCGGTGCTGTCCGCGCGGTCGATCTCGGCTCCCAGGACCCTTCCGGGAAGCTCGGCGCTCCCGTGGTGGCCGGCAACCGGGTGTACATACCCGACAACGACAAGGGACGGTTGCTGGTCTACGCAGCCGACCTGGGGCAGTTCAGTTCGCCGATCACCGTTACCCCTGAGCCGGCGAAGCTCACCGTCTTCGTCAAGGACGGGATGCTCTGGGCAAATGACGAGCGCGGCTCCCACGCGGTCCTGGTCCGGCCGGACGGCTCGGCCCAGCCGATCGAAAAACACGCCCCCGACGTCGCCGGCAGCGCCGCCACCACCCCACCTCGGCCGCTGCCCACGCAGACGATCACACCGCCCCACGAGGCCCCGCGCTCCCAGCCGTCGACAGCCGCCCCACCCCAGCCGCTGCCCGCGCACGTGATCCTGGCTCCCCGCCAGGCCCCGCGCTCCCAGCCGTCGACAGCCGTCCCGCCCCAGGTACCAACCCCAGTCGTCGGACCAGCCCCCAGCCCGAGCCGTACGGCCCCGCCTGCCGGTGGACAGCCGACTCCGGCTGCCCCGCCCGCTGTCTCCCCGTCACCCACTCCCGTTCAACCATCCGCTTCGTCCCCGCCGCCCACTCCCGTTCAACCGCCCGCTTCCTCCCAGCCGCCTGCTTCCTCTCCGCCCCCGCCGCCAGCTCCCACCACGTACCGCGAACAAACCGGCAGCACTGGCTCTCCGACATTCAGCAACCCGCACAACGCTTCCGGTCAAGGCCCGCGCATCGCGGTGGGCGCCTACGTTGAGGTGCAGTGCCGTGTATATGAGCCCCTAATCCAGTCAGCCAATCCGGACGGCTGGTGGTACAGGATTGCCAGCAGCCCCTGGAACGGCCAGTACTACGGTGTCGCGAACAACTTCCGGAATGGCGACGTCCCCGGCCAGGGCCCGCCTTATCACAACACCGACTTCAACGTCCCCGTTTGCTGACGCGAAT
>NZ_CAKJTR010000099.1:1776-4669 GCF_917627355.1 Protofrankia sp. Cj3
GGCAGGGGGCGGTGTGGCGCCGCGGATACAGACATAGTCCGACCATGCCTTGATCAGACTGTGTCCGACGGGGTCAAAGAGCACGGGGCCGACGTGGAAGCAGTAGCCCTTGCTGGGATCCAGATCAGCAATCTGGATGATGGCCGCGCCGGCGGGCAACCGTTGTACCGGCACTGGGGGAACGTCCGGGGGGTTCGCGGTCTGCACGATCAGATCAGTATCGGTCCGTGAGCCGTTCTGCCAGGTCAGCGTGACCGTCGCTCCAGCGTCATCGGCGCGTAGACCAGTCGGGCGCGCAGCCTGGATGTCGGCGGAGGTGACCGGCGCGGGCGTGACCAGGGATGGCGTGGGGGAGGCCGTCCTGACGGAGGTTGACAAGGAGCGCGCCGGGTTGGGCCGACGCGGAGCGAGGACCGCTATCACCACCAGTGACACGACGATCGCCGCGGTGGCCCCGAGCAGCACCAGAACCCGCCGCGGCCTACCGGCCCGGCCCGATGCCGCTGTGCCAGGGTCCGGCCGGGCCGGTCTGCCTTCCCGGAGCAGGGTGATCTCCTGCATCGCACCGCCCGTGCGGCGGTCGGTATCGGAATCCACGGCAGGGCCCGCTTGTTCATGATCTTCAAGCGTGGCCGGTGCGGGTTGTGGCGGCGGGTCCGGATGCGTGGGCGCGTTGGGAACAGCTTCAGCAACGGCGTCGGGGACGGCCACGGTTTCGCTGCTCTGCCTGGCACCCACAAACGCGCCGGGTACGCCGGGTGCACCGGCCGCAGCTGCGACGTCCTCCGGCACACCGACCGGTTCCGGCGCTATCCGCGGGACGGTGTGGCCGAGGCGTTCGTTGAGGTGCCGGAGGTCCGCGGCGAAGGCGTCGGCGGTCTGTGGGCGCTGTGCCGGGTCGCGTGCGAGCGCGGTCCGCAGCAGGTTCTCCACGGATTCGGGCACGCGCTCACGAGGCAACGCGGGAAGGTCCTGAGTCAGGACGCGCAGCACAATGGTGGCCGGGCTGTCGCCCGGCCGGTATCCGAACGGCGGCGAGCCCGCCAGCATGGCGAACAGGGTCGCGCCCAGCGCGTAGATGTCGGTTGCGACCGACTGTTCCTCGCCCTGGAGGACTTCCGGGGCCGTATAGGACGGCGTGAACGCATCCTGGCTCGTGGATGTTTCCGAGCCCGCCAGGCTCGCGATGCCGAAATCGCTGAGCACCGGTTCATCGGTGTCGGTGAGCAGTATGTTGCCGGGTTTGACATCCCGGTGGATGATTCTGGCCTCGTGCGCGGCGTGCATGGCCTCGGCGATTTTCGCACCGATGTGAAGGGCTTCGTGGGCCCGCATCGGACCGCTGCGCTGGATCCGGTCGGCGACCGAGCCCCGCGGGAGATACTGCATGGCGATGAACGGATGCCGATCCTCCGTCGAGCCAGCCTGGAAAATCGTGATGATATGCGGGTGACCGGTGAGGCGTCCGGTTACCCGGCATTCCCGGGTGAACCGCCGTTCCGCGGCGGAGTCCCGAAGATCGGCGTTGATCACCTTAATAGCCACCGTGCGGTCAAGATGGTCCTGATAGGCAGAGTAGACGGTGCTGAACCCACCGTGCGCAATCACGGTGAAGGACCGATAACCGGGGATCATCGGTATCTCCTCCCCCGGATGACCTGGCTGGGGGCGAGCCGCCCGGCCATGCGCCGGTGCAGCGGCACGACCCGCCGCAGCTGTGCGCGCACCTGTTTCTCGTGCAGCCAGGCCTTGTCGGCCTCGGCGGGGCCGATGCCGTTCGCGGCGAACAGCGCCGTGGTGACGAGATCCGCCAAGGACGCCAGCGACGCTCGGCCGCTGGCGCCGATCCCGGCCGCGGCGATCCCGACTGTCTCAGCCGGGGTGGCCGCGGCCGGGATCGCTATGCCGGCGCCCGCCAAGGCGTCGTGTGTGCTGTGCCAGGCACCGACCACGCGCGTCCGGGGGATACGCGCGCGCCGTCCCCGCCGACGGCGCGCCACCGGCGACCCCGCAGCGGCCGCCAGGTAGCCGAGGGCGCAGGCGAGCACGACAGCGCCGGAGATCACCCCTACGTACACCCGTAACGGGGCGTGACGAACCATCGGCGGAGCGGATGGTGGCGCTGTCGGATACTGCACGGGCACGGCCGCCGCGGCCTCAGCCCGCCGCGCCCGCTCGCTGGACTCCCCCGATGCCGAGGAGGCGACCTCAGTGCCGCCACGCCGCGACTCCTCCGGCGTCGGATAGAACGGCAGCCAGCCCACACCCGCGAAGTCGATCTCCGGCCAGACCAGGACGTCGCCGGTGTGGACGTCCGCTGTCCGCGGCCCACCGGGAAAGGCGAACCCGACCACGACCCGGCTGGGCAGACCCAGCACCCGGGCGGCGACCGCGAACACGGTCGCGAACTGTTCGGAGGTGCCCCGCTGGCTCCTGGTCAGAAAGTAGTTGAGGTGTCCGTAGGTGTGACCAGCCGGCGCAAGCGAATCATAGCTGAAGGTGCCGCGAAGGTACTGTTCCAGCCCGAACGCCTGTTGGAATGGGGTGATCCTCCCAACGGACCCCCGCCGGGCAGCCTCACGCACCGAATCGGGTAGGCCGGGCGGCAGGTAGCGGGCGGCGTCGGCGTCGGCGTCGGTGGCCGGCTGCGACACAGCAAGGGCAGTTGCGTCAGGGATGGTCTGCGGTGCGGACACCACCGTGTACCGGCGGCCGGGACGCACCGGCACGGCGCTGAGCAGAACGCCGCTGTCGACGTCGACGGCCAAGCCCACGCCGTCAAGCCGGACCGGGCGGTCCATGGCGGGCAGCCAGACACCGTCCAAACCGTCGATCTCCACGTCCTGGCGTAGCTCCCCGCTGCGCGGCAGCTCCCCGGCCACCGCCGGGACCT
>NZ_CAKJTR010000099.1:5066-6036 GCF_917627355.1 Protofrankia sp. Cj3
CTGTGTCCCGTTCTGTGCCGCTGACGCGCGCACCGCGAACAACAGCCGGCCCGGGTCACCGAGCCAGGCCGCGACCTGGTCCAACGGGTTTACCGTGGATATCGGGTGCAGCGGTACCGCACGGTGCGCGCGTATGTCGTATGGGTCACGGCCGTGCCCCGGTGACAGGAGCGGGCCGATCAGGGCGGAGGCCGCCGCGACGGCTACCGCCGCAACCACCCCGATGACGGCTCGGCTCGCGGACGATCCGGATCCACCGCGGCCGCTGGCGGTCGTCAACGACCGGATCTCGGCGCGCCGGCACAGTATGAGCAGCCCGGACGCCGCCACCAGAGCGGCCGCGACCAGCAGGTTCGACCCCGGGGCGGACACCGTCAGCGTCACCCCGGCCACGAAGACCACGACTGCCGGGACGGCTGGGAGCAGCACCGTCCGCGTCCTTGCCACCAGTTCCGCACCGACGCCAGCCGCAAGCCACGTCAACGCCTGCGGCACCACCAGCAGATCCGGCGAATCCGGCGCCGGCAGGGTCACCGCCAGCAGCCGGGCCCAGCCGTTGAGCAGACCGTCGCCGACCGCGGGCAGCACACCGGGAACCGTCGGCGAACCGTGCCAGAACAGCGTCACCGCGACGACGCCCAGCCACAGCGCGGCCCAGGCCAGCAGCGACAACGGCAACGGCAGCGACAAAGACAACGGCACCCGGCGACGGCGGGGCGTCCCCGCGAGCAGCGCCACGGCGACCACCGGCACGACCGCCGCCAGCGCGACCGGGCCGGTGAGCGGGCCCCAGCCGAACGCCCGGTGAAACGATCCGCCGGCAAGCCCGGCCATCACCGTGACCACGGCAAAGCTCCCGGCCCGGGACCAGAGCGCCGTCACCGTACCCTCCCGGTGGGAGTCGCCGGCCACGCCGGCACCAGCGCGGCGGCATCGGCGAGATCCAGGACACGCAGTCGTTCGCCGCCCG
>NZ_CAKJTR010000099.1:6388-9884 GCF_917627355.1 Protofrankia sp. Cj3
GCCACCTGCCCGATGTCCACCCCACCGGTGACAAGCGTGAGCGTGCCGATCCCGCCACGGCCAAGCCCCCGGACAGCCGCGGCCAGCGCGTCATCCGGGCGGGCGCTGGCGTCACCGGGGTCCCGGTCCCCCTTGCCGGATCCGCTGGTACCGGGCCGGGATCTGCCCGCCGCCGGCGTCGCGGCGTCCCATTCGACACCGGCAAGCACGTCGAGAACGATCTGGCCGTCGCCACGCCCGCCACGACCCGTGACCCGAACATGCCCGGTGGTGTGCAGCCGGACCGGGAAACGCAGCCGGGCCGAGGCAAGCAGAACCGAGGCGGCAACGTCCACCGCCGCGTCGAACCCGGCCTCGCCGGCCGCTCCGGACGGGTATGCGTACGCCCGCGTGTCCAGCAGGACCGTCGTGACCGGCTCGCTCGGATCGACATACCGCCGCACCAGCAGGGTGCCCGCCCGAGCGCTGGAGCGCCAGTGCACATGCCGGAGATCGTCACCAGGCACATATTCGCGGAGCGCGTGGAAGGTCACGCCGCCTTCGGTCCGGCTGTCGACCGACAGCCCGTCAGGGCTGCTCGACCGAGCGGACACCAGCGGCGTCAGCGAATACACAACCGGGTGGACACGCACCACGGCCGGTTCCCCGACCTGTTGGGAGCGCGACAGCAAACCGAACAGGTCAGCTCTGCCGACCTGCACCGGGCCGACCCGCAGCACCCCACGGCGCGCGGTCGGTAACGGTAGCGCGATCGTGCGCCGCGTCGATCCCCGCAGAGAACGCAGATGTGTTTCGGTCGCCTCCTCCCCGTGCGGCACGCGGACCCGCAGGGCACCGCTGGACCGCTCCGCGAGGTTCCTGATCGTCACACTCGCGACAGCCGCCTCACCGCGCCGGACCCGGCCGGGAACGACCTCGATCTCCGCGCCTAATCGCGGACGGTAGGCGACCGTGACCACCGCCGCCGCCAGCACGACGACACATCCCACCGCGAGCATCGACAGCTCGGCAAACCGCAGCACACCCGCGGCAGCCCCCAGCACAACCGCGGCGCAGGCCACCGCCCATCCGGTGGCGGTAACCGCGCGAAGCGCGCGCCGCGCCGGACCGCGTGCCGCCGACGGAGCGGTGCCGGCTCCCGCGCTCCCGCCGGCTCCCGGGACGGGCCGCTCGATCGATCGGGCCGCGCCGCCCGCGCTCCCGCCGGCCGCCCGGATGGTCTCCGCCGGACCAGCGGCACCTGCCACCGGCCGGGATCGGCGAGTGGGCATACCGGTCACACTCCAGCCAGCGACCGGGGCACCGGTACGGACTCGAGCACCTCGCGGACAGCATCCTCGGCGGTGTAACCACGCAGTTCCGCGTCCGGTGCCACCAGCAGCCGATGCGCGAGCACGGATGCGGCGAGCGCCTTGACGTCGTCCGGTGTGACGAACGTGCGCCCCGCCGCGGCGGCCCGGACCTGTGCCGCACGCAGCAGGGCAATGCTGCCGCGCGGGCTGGCGCCCAGCCGCAGCCGCGGCAGCGTGCGGGTTGCCGAGACTACGTCAACCACATACTCGTGCACGGTGTCCGCGACGTGGGTACGCGCGCTCGCGGCGACCAGCGCCAGTACCTCATCGGTGGACAGCACCGGGCTCAGGTCCTCCACCCGCATACCCGACCGGCGATTACGCAGAATC
Organism: Protofrankia sp. Cj3; assembly: GCF_917627355.1. Classification (NCBI taxonomy): domain Bacteria; kingdom Bacillati; phylum Actinomycetota; class Actinomycetes; order Frankiales; family Frankiaceae; genus Protofrankia; species Protofrankia sp. Cj3. The sequence continues at coordinate 8,071 of NZ_CAKJTR010000099.1, forward strand.
GCCACTTCGGACTGACGATCCGGATAACCCATCCGTACTCGCATGAGAAAACGGTCCAGCTGCGCCTCGGGCAACGCATACGTGCCGTCCATGTCGACCGGGTTCTGGGTGGCGACGACGAAAAACGGCAGCGGCACCGCATGGGGCTGGCCGTCAACAGTGACCCGCCCCTCCTCCATAACCTCCAGCAGCGCCGACTGCGTCTTGGGCGACGCCCGGTTCACCTCATCGGCCACCACCACATGGGCGAACACCGGCCCGGGATGGAACGCGAACTCACCGCTTCCCTGGCGGTAGACGGTCACCCCGGTGACGTCGGACGGCAGCAGATCCGGGGTGAACTGGATGCGGTGACAGGACGCGTCCAACGATGCCGCGACGCACCGGGCCAACGACGTCTTGCCCAGCCCCGGAACGTCCTCGATGAGCAGATGCCCACCGGCGAACAGACAGGTCAGCGCCAGCGAAACCGCCTCGGTCTTGCCCCGCACCACCAGTTCGACGTTGTCGACAAGAGCCTGGAAGGCGGTCGCGAAATCGAACGGGCCGGCACCGCTGGTTGGCATCGTGGACACGACGACATCGTAGCCAGGCGCGCCGCGCCAACGGCCGGGCAGCGGATACGTAACCGCTGTGGGCGGCCGGCGGCGCGCCGATACCGCCCACAGCAGGTATTCACAAACGAGCGCTTCCGGCCCTGCCGGCGGAGCACGGGCGACAGGCTGGCAGTGTGCTCGGCTTCCGCTCAGGTGCCGATGAAACCCTTGCTCTGGAGCCAGGTACGGGCAACCTGGGTGGGGTCCTGGCCCTTGATGTCGACGTCACCGTTGAGCTCTTGGAGAAGTCCGTCGGTCAGGGCAGGCGCGATCGCATTAATGATCTTTGCGAGGTCGGGGTGGTCCTTGTAGACGGATTCGCGGACGGTGAGCGCGGGGTTGTAGATGGGGAAGAAACGCTTGTCGTCGTTCAGGACGCTCAGGCCGAGCCCGCTGATACGCCCGTCGGTGGTGGCGGCTTCCCCGAAGTTGCAGGGATTGTTCTTGGCCACCGCACTGTAGATGGCGCCCTCAGCGATGGTGGCGAGACCGTCCTTGGGCACGGTGAAGTCGTACGCCTTCTGCAGGCCGGGCAGGCCGTCATTACGGCCGGCGAACTCGCTGGCGACGCACATGGACGCTTTTGACGGGTCGGTCCGCACAAGCCGGGAGTAGTCGGAGAGCGAGCTGACGCTGAGCTCTTTGGCGGTACTGGTCTTCACCACAATGGCGTAGGTGTTGTCAGCCGGTGCCGCGGTGAGCCAGGTGACGTGATTTTGTGCCAGGTCCTCCTGTGCGACGGCTTGGTACAGCTGAGCCGAGTCGTTGATCGGGTCGGTGTGCTTAAGATAGTTGACCCAGGCGGTCCCGGTGTATTCCCAGTACATGTCGATGCTGCCCGATGTCAGCGCGGTGCGGGTGCTGTTGCTGCCCTGTAGTCCACACTTCTCCTGAACCGTCGCGCCGGCTGAGCGCAGGGCGAGGCTGGTGAGGTGGCAGAGGACAAGCTGCTCGGTGAACTCCTTGGACCCGACGGTGAAGGTGGCGCCCTTCAGCGAGACGCCCCGCGCGAGGCTGCCTTCCTTGACGGTACCGCCGCTGGAGCTGAAACACCCCGCGGTCACAGCGGTGAGGACCACGGCAAGGACAATGCGGATGCGGCGCGGGCGGTGGCCCGGCAGTGGGCGCATGATGCTTCTCCTTGGGGCAGATGGGTTGATGAAGGTGCGCGGGAGGAGATGTTCGCAACGAGCCGCGGCCAGGACTTTTCAGCCACGC
>NZ_CAKJTR010000099.1:10278-13699 GCF_917627355.1 Protofrankia sp. Cj3
CCGGTGAGCAGGACCGGGGTCCGGTTGAGCGCGATGCCGGTGTTGATGAAATCGCCCAGGCCACCGGCGTTGGTGAACGCGGCCAGCGTCGCGCTGCCCACGTTGAGGATCACCGCGATCCGGACGCTGGCCAGAATCACGGGGACGGCCAGCGGGAGTTCCACCCGGAACAGCACGGCGGTTCTGGTCAGCCCCATGCCCCGGCCGGCGTCGATGAGCGAGCGGTCAACGCCCCGCAGGCCGACCATGGTGTTACGCAGCACCGGCAGGGCCGACACGAGTACGAGCGCGATCACCGCCTTTTGAAACCCGATACCGACAGTGACCGCGAGCAGTACCAGCACCCCCATGGAGGGGATGGCTTGGCCGATGTTGGCCAGGGCGAGCAGCGGGGCGACGAACCGGCGTAACCGCGGCCGCGTGAGCAGCACGCCGAGCGGTATCGCCAGCACGATGACCAGTGCGGTGGACACGGCGACCAGCTCGATGTGCTCGATCAGCCGCTGGGTGATGAGCTGCGGGCTGATCGATCGCCGCTCGATGTCGTCGAGGTTCTGGGCGTGCAGATAGGCCAACAGCGCCACGCACGCCGCGATGAGCACTGCCGGTGTGGCCAGCACGCCGAGCAGGCGGCGAAAGGCTGTTCGGCCGGCGGATTCCCGCGGTGCCCATGGTGTCTCGGGCGGTTCCTGATCCGCGAGCGTGGCGATCGCGCTCATCGCCGCCCCTCTGACAGGCGGGCTGGTTCCGCGGGCGGCCGCGGCCGCGTAGCTCGGGCGGGAGACTGCCGCACAACGGATGACCAGGAGAGCGCGCCAACGGGATGTCCCTGTTCGTCGATGACGACCGCGCTGTCATCGCGGGCGTGCAGCATCGCGTCCAGCGCGTCGTGCAGGCTCTGGTCGGTCCGTACGACGGCGATGGGGATGGGGACAGGGACGGCGGGGATGGGAACGGGGAGGTCGTTCCCGGCCGTCCGGGCCGCACGACGGTCGCTGGGATGCAGCCAACGCAGCACTCCCCCGGTGTCGTCCACCAGCACAGCACGCCCGGAACCGAGCACCCGCTCAGCGGGGGCTGCGCCGGTACGGGCATGGACGACCTCGACGGGTTCGAGCGCGATGGAGCCGACCGGTTCGAGGCGCAACCGGCGTATCGCGGCACCGGTTCCGATGAACGACCTGACGAACCCGTCGGCTGGTTCGGCCAATATTTTCGACGGTGTGTCGTACTGCACCAGGCTGGCCCGCTCGGCCAGCACGGCAATGCGGTCGCCGAGTTTGACCGCCTCACCGACGTCATGGGTGACGAGCACAATGGTCTTGCGGATCTGGGCTTGCAGGTTCAGAAACTCGTCCTGTAGCCGTTCCCGGGTGATCGGGTCGATGGCTCCGAAGGGTTCGTCCATCAGCATCGCGGGTGGGTCGGCGGCCAGGGCTCGGGCCACTCCCACGCGTTGTTGCTCGCCGCCCGAAAGCTGTTTGGGGTAGCGGCCACGGTACGCCCTGGGCTCAAGGCCGACCAGGTCAAGCAGCTCATCGACGCGGGCCCGGACGCGGCTCTTGTCCCACCTCAGGGTCCGCGGTATGAGACCGATGTTTTCGGCAATCGTCAGGTGGGGGAACAGGCCGACCTGCTGGATGACATAACCGATGCGTCGACGCAGCTGGTCGGGGTCAGCCCTGGTGACGTCCTCGCCGTTGAGGAAGATCCTGCCCGCGCTCGGCTCGATCAGCCGGTTGATCAGGCGGAGAGTGGTGGTTTTGCCGCAGCCGGAAGGACCGAGCAGCACGGCGATCTCGCCATCACGGATGTCCAGCGACAGCTCGGAAACCGCAGGCGCGGACTGGCCGGGATAGTGCTTGCTGACCCGCTCCAGCCGGATCATCACGTCGTCCGGCGGAACCGCGGTGGAGCGGTCGGTCATCGAAGGCCCCGGGAAACGGTGAGCCGGGACAGCACGACAAACAGCAGGTCCAGAAGCATGGCCAGCAACGCGACGCCGAGCGTTCCGGCGAGCGTGTCGTTGAGGGCGTTGGCCCCACCGATGCGGGCCAGCCCGGTGAAGATCAGCTCGCCCAGGCCTGGGCCGGCGACAGCGGCGGCGATCGCGGCGATGGCGACGGTCATAATCGTGGCGAGTCGTATGCCGGTAAGCACAACCGGCCAGGCCAGCGGTAAACGGATCCGCCGCAGCCGGTCCAGCCGGCCCAGCCCCATGCCACGCGCCGCGTCCTCGACCGCGCTGGGCACCGATTCCAATCCGGTGATGGTGTTGCGCAGGATCGGGAAGATCGCGTAGAGGACCAGAGCGCTGATAGTGGGGGCGAAGCCCAACCCGAGCAGCGGAATGAGCAGACCGAACAACGCGAGGGACGGGATGGTGAGCATGGTACTGGCTATGCCGAGGGCGATCTGACTGGCCTGCGGATGGCCTTCGACGGCGGCTCCGATGCCGATCCCGACAGCGGTGGCAATGGCGACCGCGATCAGCACCACCTCGGTATGTTCCAGGAACAGCACGACTAACGTCGGCCAGCGTTGAGAGAGATAGTCGGCGAAGCTCATCAGCGTCTCCAGCTCGTTGACGGCGTGGCCGCGGGAGTCAGTTCCCGGTCCGGGCCGCGGGGTTCGGTGGACGCGTCAGCACGCCGGCCAGGAACTCATCCAGGCATTCGACGGTCTTTCTGCGGGCATGACTGTCATCAACATCCATTCCGTGGGGCCGCGGTCTTCGAGGAACTCCAGGCGCATGGGTTCACCGGCCCGCTCGCGCGGTGAACCTCCCTGTGTAATGTTTGCCTACTTTACGTAGCCTCTCGTGATTTGGCAACAACATACCAAGAGCGTACGGATGCACGGAGAAGAAGCGGAACCCGCCATGAATTACGCTCCTACCAGAGATCAGTTTTCCGGAAGAGGGCCACGTCCTGGTGAGTGTGACATATACAGCGATGTTGTCCATACGGGCTGACAGTGGACGTCATGACAGGTCCGCGCCATCGTCGGGATGCCACGGCCGCCCAGTTCCCCGGCCAGTTCCCCACCGGTTCCGCGGTCAGGGCCGCACAGCCCTGGAGATCACGTCAAACGCCTTGTTGATCCGGCCTCCGCGGGCAGGCGCCGCGTGATAGATCATGAATCATGCTTGTAGCTTTCAGCGCGACACCGATCGGATTCGGCGAGGACGTCGGCGACCTGGTGGCCGAAGCCGTGCGCGTGGTCCGTGCCAGCGGCCTCCCCAACGAGACGAACGCGATGTTCACGATGATCGAAGGAGAGTGGGACGAGGTCATGACGGTCGTGCGACAGGCGGTCGACGCCGTCGTCGGGGGATCCAGACGGGTAAGCCTCGTGCTCAGGGCTGATATTCGTCCCGGTGTCACCGACGCGCTGCACAGAAAGGTCGCCTCGATCGAGC
>NZ_CAKJTR010000099.1:14133-20785 GCF_917627355.1 Protofrankia sp. Cj3
GTTGACGGGCTCGGGCTACCCGGCCACCACCTCCCGGATCTCCGCCAGGAGCCGCGCGACCTCGGTGGTGCTGCCCCGTTCCAGATGCCACCCCGCGATCTCAGTGAGTGCGCCTATTCGATCGAGCCGGACCGCCGTATCGTGGCTCTTCTGGACCGCGTCAGCCAGTACCGCCGCGATCTCGCTGACAGACTCGATCATGACGCCCTCCTGGTGACCATAAAGACGACGAAACCCCCGTACCCAGGGCTGGATCTGGTCGTGATACGGGGGCCTGCCGGAGTGGGGTGAATCGGATGTAATTTCGTCCTAAGTATACAGATGCTCGACTATGAGGCGAATGTCGGGTTGCTCGATCCCGCTCACAGGCTCAGCCAGGGGTACGGGCCGCTGCGCCCTGATCCACGCGATCCGCCGTCGCGCCCGGCCATATACAGATCTTGTAATGTGTGGATGGTGCCGGCTCGCGTCCAGTGCCACCCTGCTGAGAGCCATGCGGTCCGGGTGTTGGCGACATGGGTATGATCATCCGTGCACGTCGGATCAATCCGGACGACGCCGAACGGCTGCGTGCCGTCCGGCTGGCGGCCCTGGCCGATGCGCCCATGTCCTTCTGGCAGACCCTGGCGGGCGAGAGCGCCCGTCCCAGTGCGGACTGGCGGGCGCACGCCTTACGCAACTCGGCAGGTGACACGCACGCGACCTTCCTGCTGGAACGGGACGACCCGGCGGGCTACGACCCGGAACGGGACGACGGTCCGATGGGCATGGTCGACGTCTACCAGCCATCGCTGGCGCCCGAGTTCCGCGAACTGGCCGCCCTGTGGGTCGCGCCGGCCATACGCGGTACAGGGGCGGCCGACACGCTCCTCGACACCGCCGTGGGCTGGGCACGAACGGCTGGCGCGATCGGCGTCCGGCTGTGGGTCGTGCCCACCAACACGGCCGCGGTGCGTATCTACACCCGCCATGGCTTCACGCTGGCCGGCGGCCCCGAACCCGACATGGACGACCCGGCGGGCAAGGTCTACGTACCGATGCTGCTCATGCTGGACAGCGATGAGAGTGCCCGAGGATAGGGCGTTCGATCAGGAGCGGCTCATCCGCGCCTGGCAACTGCTGGTAGGCGGTGGTCCGCATCCACGGCTGGAACACGGTGACGGTCGTGGTCGGTATCGGCCGGCGATCAATCGATGTCGATACCGCCGTCGATGTCGATGTCGATGCCGTCGATGCCGTCGATCTTCACCACCTTGGAGCTCCGCAGCACCTTTCCGGTCACGTCCAGCGCCCGCACCTGGAAGTACGGTCCTGGGCTGTTCGTCGCGACTGCCGTCTCAAAGCCGGACCGGCTGGCGTGTCCAACGACCACCGACAGGGAGTCGGCGTCCGGTCCGGCGAGCACCTGCCACGCTCTCGTTTCCGTCGAACCATTCCAGGAGGCGTAGACGACGTGGTGCCCGCCCTCGGCGCGCACCGCCACGCTCGGCGGGTAGTACGGAATACCGACCCACTCGTTCCGAAACGCTCGATACGAGATGTTGGAACCCGGCATCTTCGCGTCGTAGCGCAGGCTTCGTAGGCCGTTGTTCTCAGCGTTCCCCGCGGCCGCGTACTCCGAATAGTACGAACTCTGCCCCCACCCGATGAACCTGTTGCCGTTTGCGAGCCGCTGGGTATTTCCCTGGGATGCCGAGTACAACGGTGGCGCATGATAGTAGGTCCGCACGGCGGTCGCGCTGTGGTTGCTGAAGTCAAGACCGATAATCAGGCCGTGTGACTGCTGTTCGGGTGCGCCGCCCGGCTGGTTGCAACAGCCGTCGTCGAACATGCTGATCCTGTTTCCCGGCAGAAATCGTGCGTCGTGCTGCCAATAAAAATCCGCGTCAGGACCGAAGGTGAAATCATTCTTCCGGCCGCCGAGCTGCCAGTTGATCGCCCCGGTGCTCCGGGCAACGTCATAGATCGCCCACATATTTCGAGCGGAGATCAACAGCTGGTCTCCGGCGCCCTCGTCGATCGAGTTCACGTGGTAAGGATCCCACACCCCGCCGGATGACGAGGTATCAGCGGCCGACACCTCGGAGTCCGCCAGGTTCACGTGCTCCAGCATATCCCACGAAAAGACGAGCTTCCCCGTTGCGAGATCGACCTCCTGAACCTGGCTGTCCAGGACGGCCCCGTCCTTCGAGCCCCCATAGGGACGGAGGTCCATCGGCACTGGTTTAGACGCGAGAAACAGCGCGGTCCCCCGGCTGGTCAGGAGAAATTCGTGTTCGTCCGCGTTGAAACCGTTTCGGGCCGAGACCGTCTTGACCAGGCGATAGTTGGTGTCGTAAATGTAGTAGCATCCGCCTGGCTCGGGCGCGCCGCCCGGCAGATTCGTGTAGGTCGGCGGAATGGCGATGGATCCCTGCCACCAGGTCAGCACCGGCTGAGTCTTTCCAGTGTGTGAGTTGCGATAGGTCTGAACCTTGACGTCGGCGTTCTGGAGGGCCGTGGACGGCAGCGGACGGAACCAGACCGGATCGCCGGAGTTGTCGACTGTCAGTGCCCCGGTCTGGCCGACCACCTGGCCAAGGCTGTAGGGACCGACAAAGATGTGCCCAGGGGCCGTGCCCGGCTGCCGCGCGGTCACGGTAACCCGCATGGGATGCAGGTCCGGCTCGGACACAAAGCTCCACACGTCACTGCCTGACGTGATCGGCGCCGGCGTGCTCGGTGTGCCAACATCTCCCGACGGCGGGGCGGGTTCCGTCGCGCACAGGCGAGACGAGTCCGGTTGCCAGTTCGCCGCGGCCGGAGACACCCCGCCCCCGACGACAAACCCAACAGCAAGCACACCGGCACCCAGGCCGCCCATCCCTCTTCTTGCGCCGCGCGCCCACAGCTTTCGCACCGCCATTGCCGACCTCCCTTGGCACCGGACGCCGCTGTCCGATTGAGGTATCCGAGCCCTTGGCACGGCTATTATCCCGATACCGTTTACGCGCACCGGTTCTGTTGCCCCACAGCATTGCGGAACGCCAGCAAGAATAGGTCGGGACCAAGCTTCTGCCACCGCCGACACGCCGGCCGGTCCGGCTGGCCGTCAACCGTAACGGGACAGCGCCGGCGAGCCGCCCGCCCGGTCACCGTTACCGACAAAGTCAGGGCTGTCGGCTCACGAAATGCATTGCCCGGAACGGGCGTACCCGCCATGCTCGAAGACTCGCTTCATGGAAAACACGCGTCAGCGCGGCACAGCGCCACATGTGCGCAGTTGGCCACGAGGACCGGGATCTCGACCAGCGGATTACCTGCCAGCTGGCTTTGGAGCGACCGACAGCAGGGGACGCGGCAGCACGGGGTTGGTCAGACAATTCGGCGGCTGCCTGGGCCGGGCCGTCCCATGTGCACATCGACCGCTGTCAGGCTGTGCAGAGAACTTCGCCGTGCAGGATCGAGAACCAGCCGTCCTCGGCCGCCGCCCAGTTCAGCCACGCGCACGAGATGCGCTGGAGGTCACGCTGGTCGGCCATCCCGGTTGCCACCAACTGCTGGGCGAGAGCGGAATTCAGGATCCGGTCGGCCCACATTTCACCCCACCAAGCCCGATCCTGACAGGAGGAGAAGCACCAGGTGCTCGAGGTCGCGGTGACGGCGGCGAAGCCGGCCCGGCGTGCCCAGGACAGCAGCCTGCGCCCGGCGTCGGGTTCACCGCCATTCGCGTATGCCGCACGGTGGTAGAGCGCCAGCCATTCGTCGAGCTCCGCGATGGCCGGATACCAGGTGAAGGCGGCGTAGTCACTGTCGCGCGCGGCGACCATGCCACCGGGCTTGCAGACCCGGCGCATCTCCCGGAGCGCCTGTACCGGATCGCCGACATGTTGCAGTACCTGGTGGGCGTGGACCACATCGAAACAGCCATCGGGAAAGTCCAGTGCCTGGACATCGCCGACCACGAAGCTGATATTGCCCTGGCCTCGCACCCGTGCCTGCGTACGGGCGAGCTCAACGGCCGCTTCGGTGACCTCGACAGCCGTCACCCGCCCCGGAGCGATCCGGCCGGCCAGGTCAACAGTGATCGTTCCAGGGCCGCACCCGACATCGAGCAGGGCCATTCCCGGCCTCAGGTGCGGCAGCAGATATCCCGCGGAGTTCTCCGCGGTCCTCCAGCGGTGCGATCGCAACACCGATTCGTGATGCCCGTGCGTGTAGATCGCACGCTGCCCACCAGCTTGTACTCCCTCATCGGCGTCCACCCGTTGACCGTAGCATCATGTTCTACCATTCGAGATGATCATCTCACTATATAAGATCGATCACCTCAGAAACTACCCACCGGCAGCTGCGGATGTTTCGCCGACATCGGCGGGGCGTTCCCTTCGCTCCGGCCTTTCACCCCAAGTCGATCTCCGCACAGTTCGGATCTTGAGAACGCCCGCTCATGTTCCGTGCGGTGCCAGCGCATCCTCCGATCCTCCACGCGCGATGCGCACGCTGGCGTCAGCCGCTGGCGTCGTCCAGGTCGGCAGGCAGTTCGGCAGGCAGTTCGGCAGGCAGTTCGACGGGCAGGCGCCGCCGGGCTCGCTGCCTGACCTCGTCCGCGAGCGTGTCGGCGACGAGCAGCCGGGGCAGCAGCCCCGGCTCCGTGGTGAGCGCCCGGAAGACAAGCCCGACCGTGACATCGTGATCGGGCCGGCCCATGACCGTCACCGGGTCGCCGCTCTGGATCATCCCCGCCTCGATGACGCGCAGGTAGGCCCCGGGGACCGCCCGGTCGGTGAAGGTCCTGACCCAGCCCTGTTCACCGAGCCATCCGGCGAACGTCCGGCAGGGAATGCGGGGGTTCGTGACCTCCAGCACGACATGCTCGCCGACCCGCCAGCGTTCCCCGATCAGCGCGGCTGTGATGTCGATTCCCACAGTGGTCAGGTTCTCCCCGAACACCCCGCATGGCAGCGGCCGGCCCAGTTCCACCGACCAGGTGTCCAAATCCTCCCGCGCGTACGCGTAAACAGCCTGGTCGTCCCCGCCGTGATGCCTCAGGTCGCAGACCCGGTCACCGACCAGCCCACTCCCGCCGACGCCTTTGGGACCAGGAGCACGCACCTCGACAGCGGCGCTGACCGGCCTTTTGTCAATACCGGTCATACCGATTTCCGAGTACTCGGTACGGCTGGCGGCCCCAAGATTCACTGACAGCAGAGAAATCATAATCAAACAGTTCTCGGACGCACCGCGGGCTCCCCCTCACGACATCGCCAGCCATGATAACGGACGGCTGTTATCGCCGTGGCTCCCACCGGAAGTGACGGACCGCGAACATCGAGGCGACGACGAACCAGATTGCCATGATGCCGATGTCACCCCAGGCGAAACCGTTGCCGGGTCCGTGGGGCAGCCGCGGGTCGAACGCGGCGAAGATGGTCTGGACCAGCGGCCGGACAGGGAACACGCTGGCGATGTGGGAGATGGTGGAGCCGGGCCTGACCGGGAAAAAGACCCCCGACAGGAAGAGGATCGGAAACATCACGAGATTGATGACCGCGGGGGCGGCGTCCGCGTTCGGCACCATCGCGGCCACGGCGACACCACAGGCGCAGAACGTCGCCGCCCCCACCACGAGCGCCACCAGCAGCGCAACGTAGTGACCCGGAAACGTCACGCCATAGAAGAGCACGCCGAACAGTGCCGTCAGGACCACCAGCAGGATCGCCACCAGAAGCTGGTTGAGCAGCAGACCCGCAAGAAAGTCCCGGGCCCGCAACGGCGTGCCGCGCTCCCGCTTCAGCAGACCCGAATCGCGGCGGATCGCCAGCTTCAACGCCACGTTCATGAAACAGGCGGCGATCACACCATAGGCGATGATGCCCGGGATGAAGTACTGGTTGTAGTTCAGCCCACCGAAGAAATCGATCGTGGTCCCGGTGTTCAGCGACGCGAAGATCACAAGAAACATCAGCGGGAAGGCGAAGGTGAAGAACGCCGACGCCGGATTACGCCAGAAGGTCAGCTGTTCGAACCGCGCCTGATGGACGATCAGCCGCACCTCACCGCCCAGCCCGCCGCCCGCCCGCCCGCTCGGCCCGCGCCTCGCTTCGGTCACCCCGTCCCCCTCACGGCTGCCGTGCCCGACATGGCTGTGGCGTCGGCGCCGCCGTCAACGCCTGCGTCCGCATCTGCGCCTGCGCCGGTCAGTTGCAGGTAGACGTCCTCCAGGCTGGGACGGGTCACGGCCAGCCCAGGCAGTTCGTACCCGCGGTCGACGGCCCAACCGGTCAGGACGTGCAGCGTGCGGGTGGGTTCGCCGGTCTCGATCAGCACCTGCTCGCCGGTGACGGTGGCCGCCATCGGCAGGTCCGCCGCGCGTACCCCCGGCGGTGCGGTGAACGTGATGTGCGCGGCGGCGGTGTCCCGCCCGCCGAGGGAGTCCGGCGGGCCCTCGGCCACGATCCGGCCAGCCGCCATCACCGCGACCCGGTCGGCCAGTTGCTGCGCTTCCTCCATGTAATGGGTGGTGAGCAGGATCGTCGTGCCGAGATCACGCAGCGACCGGACAAGATCCCACGCCCCGCGCCGGGCTGACGGGTCGAATCCGGTCGTGGGCTCGTCGAGGAACAACAGACGGGGCCGCCCGACGATGCCGAGCGCCAGATCGAGCCGCCGC
>NZ_CAKJTR010000100.1:0-862 GCF_917627355.1 Protofrankia sp. Cj3
GGCCCGGCCCACGGCCCGGAAGAGCCGCTCTCCCGCGTCCTACCCGAACCGGCCGTTGACGTAGTCGGCGGTCCGCGGGTCGCGCGGGTCGTGGAACATCTGCTCGGTGCGCCCGTACTCGACGACGTGGCCGGGCCGCCCCTCCTCGGCGAGAAAGAACGCGCAGTGGTCGGACACCCGCGCCGCCTGCTGCATGTTGTGCGTCACGATAATGATCGTCACATCCGAGGCGATCTCGGCGATGGTCTCCTCGACCCGGCGGGTGGATGTCGGGTCAAGAGCCGAACAGGGCTCGTCCATGAGCAGCACAGCCGGCTCGACGGCGAGCGAGCGGGCGATGCACAGCCGTTGCTGCTGCCCGCCGGACAGCGCGCCCCCCGGGGAGCGCAGGCGGGTCCGGACCTCGTTCCACAGGCCGGCCCGCAGCAGGCAGTGCTCGACCAGGGAGTCCTTGTCCTTGCCCTTGATCCCGGCGAGCTTCAGGCCGCTCGCGACGTTGTCGAAGACCGTCATGGCGGGAAACGGGTTGGGCTTCTGGAAGACCATGCCGATCCGGCGACGGGTCTCCTGCGCCCGCTTGCCGGCGGCGTAGATGTCCTCGCCGTCCAGCAGAACCTCACCGGCCAGGGACGCGCCCGGGATGAGCTCATGCATCCGGTTCAGGATGCGCAGGTAGGTGGACTTGCCGCAGCCCGAGGGACCGATGAGCGCCGTCACCTCACCGGGTCGCATCGTCAGCGAAACCCGGTCAAGCACCTTGCGCTCCCCGAACCACGCGGAGACGTCCTTCGTTTCCAGCGCCGCGCCGGAGACCGGCCCGGTCCGCTCACGGCGGGCGGCGGGCACCAGCCCCGTCGCCGTG
>NZ_CAKJTR010000100.1:1324-2463 GCF_917627355.1 Protofrankia sp. Cj3
CAGGCTCCGCTACGGCCGGGAACCGCGCGGTCGGCTTGTCAAGCGCGGGCACGCCGGTCACGGGCGCGTCAGGCACGATGTCCATCCCTTCAGAGCAGGTTCGGGAGCAGGCGGGCGAGGTTCTCGTAAACGTTCCAGACCACCGCGACCAGCACAGGCGCGCTCACGAGATAGGCCGGCCACCGTTCCCAGCGGTGGAACAACCAGGTCGCGCACACCACCGCGACGAGGAGTACCTGCGCCCAGAGCACCAGGGGCAGGGCGGCGGCCGGCTCGCTGGCGAGGGAACGCTCGTCGGCGTAGATGGCCGGCCGGACACCCGCGGACGGCGCCACGGCGGTCGTCAGCTTGGCGGTGACCACCAGTGTGTGGCTCGGGCTGACGGCCGGCGCCGAGGTCACCAGCGTGATCCGGTTGACCGGCGCGGTCAGCGGCCGCGGTGGGGTGCGCCCGTCGCGGACCTCGACGACCGTGAACGTCGCGCTGCCGAGACCGGTCGTCGCGACGATCTCATCGCCGATCCGCAGCTTGTCGAGCTTCGCGAAAGGCGCGCCGAACGTCGAACGCCGACCGTAGACAACCGCCGTGCCGGCCTGGCCGGGCAGCGGTGTGTCCCGCCGATGACCGAGCCCACGGGTGAGCGCGCCGCTGGTGGTGCCCTCGACGACGACCTGACGCACCTTCAGCCGAGGAATCTCGACGATCGCCACCGGCACCCCGGGCGTGATGGGTGGTGCGACCGGAGCAACCTCATCGCCGGTCTGGGCGAGCTGGCCGCGAAACGTCTTGTAGAGGTTGTCCTGGGTCCGGGTCTGCTGCAGCCCGGACAGCGCGAGCAGATAGCCGGCGAAGCCGAGCATCAGCGCGGCCAGCATGAGGAGAACCCGCCCGACGGCGATCCCGATGACCGCCCGGCCACCGGCGGGCTGGCGCCGCGGCGGCCCGCCGGTGGCCGGGCGCGCCGTTGCCCATGCCGCCGTTGTCCGTGTCGCCGCCGTCGCTGTCGCCGCCGTCACTGCCGTGGTGGGGGCCGTACCCGGCGCTGATGCCTGAACCGTCACGCGCACCCCGCCTACTTCCACATCCGCGGGAGCACCCGGGCCAGCGGCCGTGCCCAGGCCGGCGCGGGTTCACCCCGT
>NZ_CAKJTR010000100.1:3139-19892 GCF_917627355.1 Protofrankia sp. Cj3
GAGTACCCGACAAGCCCCAGGCCGAATACCACGGAAGCGAATCCGATCACGACCAGGAGAAGTATGGCGTGCCGCCCGACGCCGGTGGACTCCACCAGCGGTCCCGACCTGGCCGACGTGGTGAACGCCGAGGTGGCGCTCGCCCTCGGGACGGCTCGGGCCGATGGGCTGGCGCCGGACCGAGCGGTCGCCGTCGGGCTGGGGGCGGGCGTGGCCGTGCCGCCGCCGGTCGAGGTGGTACCGCCAGCACTCGCCGACGTGTCGCCGCTGTCCTGCCCGGACGTTGTGGTGCCGCCCACGGCGGCATTGCCCGCGGCGGCGGAGGCCGCCTGCGCCCCGGGCGACGGGCTCGCCGAAGCGGTGGGTGTACCGGCCGACGCCGGCGCGGCCTGGAGGCGTACCGCGGTCTCGACCGTACGGGCCTGCGCTACCAGATCCGCCGGCAGACTCAGATAGCCGTTGGGCAGCTGACCGTTGTCGATACCGTGCTCTTGGCCCTTCACCGCGGCCAGGTCGATGAAATCGGCGATCTTGCCGGCTTTGGTCCTGTCGATGCCGCTGGTCGGGACCATCGCGTAGTGAACCAGCACGAGCGGGTAGACGGCCGGGTCGGTCGCGGTGTGGTCGGCCTGGCGGACGCCGTCCGCATCGACGGTCATGGCTTTGACGGCCGCCGCCATGGCTGCCCCGGTCGGAGTGGTGAAGGAGCCGGCGGCGTTCTTCAGCTCCGCCTGCGGCATGCTCAGGTTGGTCGCGTCCGCGCTGTCGAAGAGCACGAACAACGACCGGAAGCCCTGTCGTGCCGCCGCGTAGGAGGACGGCTGATGGCTGGGGTCCTGGTCGGAGATGCTGCTCGGGTCCTTGCCCGCCGGAGCGCCGGCCGCGGCCTGGCGGACGACCGCGTCCAGCCCGCTCAGCGGGGCGAACGTCATGTTCATCGCCGCCGTCGGATCGACCGTGCGGAACGTGTCGAGCGGGAATCGCAGGCCGCCCTTGTTCCAGGCGTCGAGGAAGTAGTCGCTGACATGCATGCCGGCCGGGTCCTTGGTGCCCTTGAGGAAGGCGCTCGCATCCGGGTCCGCGGCGAGCCAGCGAGTCAGCTCGTAGGTCAGGTCCTCACCGTCGGCGGTGAGCACCGGCGGGAAGTAGTTCTGGGCGGTGAAGTCCCGTGCCCAGGCGACACCGGGGTTGAGCGCCTGGAACTCCGGGTCCGCGAAGATCGTCACTGGGTTCCCAGCCGTCCCCGGGTTGGGGCAGTACGCGCTGCCAGGCCCGGTGATGGGCGCCGTGGGGTCGCAGCCGGGCGGCCCACCGGAACCGTAGAGACCGGGGTAGGACTGCGTGAGCAGCTTCGCGATCAGCCGTGCGTTCAGCCTGAGCGAGGTGACCTGCTGATGGGTCACGGGATCGTCGAGCAGGAAGCCGACCGAAATACCGGACACCGCCAGCGGCGCGTAGGCCACCGGATTCGGACCGGTCGCGCCGGTGGCGGCCGGGCGCGTGGTCAGCGCCATGTCCACGCTGCCGGCGGCATAGTCCGACCGGGCCTGGACGTCGCCGAGCAGCGAGTAGTCGACATTGAGCGCGGGCGTGCCCGCGCACGACCTGGCGGTCCAGCTCAGCATCGCGAGGTTCGCCACGGGCGCGCCCGCGGAGGTGAAGTCGGGGTTGTTGATCGAGCACGCCCCGGCGCCGAGACGGAAGGCCAACGGGATGGTGACGTGTGGCGCCCAGCTGTTGACCAGCTCGACGGACGGCGTCGTGAGCTTCCACAGCACCAGCGAGCACGGCTGGGTCGAGTTACAGCCAAGGCTGGTCAGTTCGCGCCCCGTCTCGACCACGAAGTCGGCGCTGCCCGTCCCGGCCGGCTGCGTGATCGCTTTGCGCCTGTTACCCGGCCCGTCCGGGCCCGCGCCGTTGAGCCCGCCGAGCGCGCTGGGATCGGAACCCGACGCCAGCGTCTCGGAGCCGTAGCAGTCACCGGCGGACTTCGGCGCGGCTCGGCATTGGTAGATGCGAACCTCGTTCGTCGACAGCTCCGTCCCGCTGGACGGGAAGCCCCGCCAGCTGACGTGGATCGCCTCGAAACCGAGATCGGTCGTCTTGCTGACCGTCACCGAGGCGTTCGCCCCGATCGCCGGTGCCGGGAAGGTCCTCGCCACCGAGACGTCCGCGGCCCGTGCCGGTTGCGGCCCCGGCAGCAGCAGCGAGCCGGTGAACACCATGACCGCGCCAGCCAGCGCGAGCGCGACGCCCGCCCGCGGCACCTTGGCCCCCCGCGGCCGCCGGGCGCACGGGGAGGGCCGTGTGCGCGCGTCCGTTGGCCAGCCAGGCAATTTCGGTGACACGTCTTCTCCAGCGCCGGGGAGGGACACGCCGCGGACGGGCGTGCGGTGGTGTCGGGACCCACCCGGGTATCGGGACCTACCCGGCCAGTCACGACGGAACATATGGATGGATGCGCCGCAGAGCCCGGCGCGGACACCGGGCCCTGCGGTTAACACGGGTGCGCTCTGGGGCGGGCCGCTGGCCTGCTAGGAAAGGCCGTACTTGGCACCGCAGAGCGTGCCCGTACCCGACGTGGGCAGCGAGACAAAGCCCTCGTTGACGCCGAGCGGGTGGGTGCAGATGTAGCCGGCCTTACCGAAGACCGCGGTGTAGCCTGACCAGATCTTGTCCAGACCGGTGCTGCCAGGCTGGTTCTTGAGCACGTTGAACAGCAGGCGGGGGAACTTGCCGCTGGTGTTCAGGGAGTACGGGCCGGCCGCGCCGTTGGCGACGTCGGGGACTGTGGCGGGAACGCTGTCGATCTGGCGGACGGTGAAGCCATTGCGGTTGTCCACGTCGCCGCCGCGGGACTGGGCGACCCACTTGCCAGCCGAGTACGGCACCAGCGCGTCACCGATCGCGTCTCCGGCCTGGAGGTTGGCCTGGAGACTCACACCGCTGTTCTCCTCCAGGGTGGCGGGCTGACGTACGCACGCGCCCGGCGTCAGGGCCGCGTTCGGGCCGTTGACATCACCACCGTTGTTCAGCGCCTTGAGGAAGGAGTTCCGCGTGCCCGAGCCCGACTGCGGCAGGTACGGCTCGATGGGCGAGCTCGGCAGGGCCGAGTTGATGACGTGCCAGTCGGTCAGGGTGCACAGGTAGATGCTCTTCAGCTGGCTGGTGCTGACGGTCTTCGGCGTCAGCTTGGGCGAGACCGGCTTCGCGGCCCAGGTCACCACGTCCTTGGCGTACGCGATGAAGGTCTTGTCGACGTCCGAGGGCTTCGTCGCGTCCGGGTAACGCGAGGAACGCGCGAAGTCGACGCACACGCCGGGCGCGTTGTATGCGGCCGGGTCGTTGTTCAGGGCTGTGACACCCGCGCTCGAGCCGTTCGGCCGGGCATAGTTCGCACAGCCAGCCTTCGCGGTGATGGGGGTTGTGCCGGTCGCGTTCCAGCTGTAGAGCTTCTTCGACGGGTTCGTCGCGTTGTACGACGTCGAGTAGTCGTTCAGGATGTTCTGCGTGGTGTCCGAACCCACGCCGACGATGTCGCCGGCCGCCGGGGTGACGTTCGCTGGCGGGTCGGCCAGGGCAGGTCCGCCCATGGCGCCCACGGCCAGCGCCGTGGCCGTTACGGCGACCACGCGGGCCGCCTTCTTCGGAATATTCATGTTCCACTCCTCGTCGGGAACGGTTTTCACCTGGCGGCACGCAACCACCGCCGAGCCGTCAGGTGGCTCCGGTGTGACGTTTCCATGCTTCTGATGAACACGGCCAGCCATCCGGGGGATTTACCGGGCAGCTATCGGGTAACCATTCAGCAAACACCCGTGAATATGCGTTCACGGCTGGGCTCGACATTTTACGACGGCGAAGAAAATGAATTCTCGGGGGCCGGGTAGCGCTCATTCAGGTGGCGGCGGGCGGCGGCTCAGCTGTGCGCTCAACAACGGTGGGACAAAGAAGGCGGCCAACACGGTGAGGCCGGCGAGCACAAAAAGAATGTTCGCCTGGTGACCGCCCTGGCGCAGGCTTGACACCGATACCGGGGCGGCGGAGATGTCGCTCCCGCCGGGTCCGCCTGAGCCGTTGCCGCTGGCCACGCCGACAAGCTGTCCGGTCTCCGGGTCGATCGTCGTGCCTGTGCCTGTGCCCGTGCCCGTGCCCGCCGAGCCGGTACCGTTCGACGCCTCCCCGCCCGTCCCGGTAACACCCGTCCCGGCGCCGCCGGAGGTATCGCCGGCCGTGCCGCCCGAACCACTGCCGCTGGCAGCGCCGCCGGAACCGCTACCGGAACCGGTGCCGCCACCAGCGCCGCTGGACGTGCTGGCCGTTGTCGTGGCGCACGCCGCCGCGCCGGCCTTCGCGCAGGCGGGGGGCGCCGGCGCGGTGTTCAGCACCTGCAGCGCGGGATTGTTGCAGCTGGCCAGGGCAGGCGGCGCAACGTGCCCCGGTATGCGGCTCAGCTGGTCGAAACCGGCCTGCACGAGGTTGACCGGCAGGGGCGAGAACCCGAGGTTCTCCGCCTTCTGCTGACCGGCGCACAGAAAGTAGCTCATGAAGGTCGACAGGGTCCGCCCCTTGTCGGGCGTGAACCGCCCCACCGCCTCGACCGGAACAATCATGTAGCTGTAGCTCGAGATGGGGTAGGCACGAGGGTCGTTGTAGGCGTAGACGCCGTCAAGGTTCTGGGTGAGGTCGGTGTTGATTTTCGCCTGCGTGAGAGCCACCGCCACATCTCCCGCGGTTGGCTGGACGTAATAGCCACCGGCATTCAGGATGCTTGCGACCGGGAATCCCGAACGCTGGGCGTAGGAGTACTCGACGTAGGTGATGGAGCCCTCGCCGTACGGAGCGGCGACATAGTTGGCGACGCCGCTTGACAGGGCCTGGCCCTTCGCCCCGGGAAATGTCGGGTAGAACGACTGCAGCCCGCAGTTGCCGGTGAAACCCGCGTACCTGCCGCAGAAGTCCGCCCAGAGCCCGGGGTACTGCTTCGACATGTAGAGCGTGAACTGGGCGGACGTACCCGAACCATCCGAGCGAAGGACCGGTGTGATGGCCTTGTCCGGCAGCTGCCGACCGTTGTCCCTGGTGATCGCGGCATCCGACCAGTTGGTGATGACCCCGGTAAAAATCTTGGTAAGGGTCTCGCCCGACAGCCGGAGATTCGTGACCTGTTTCCCGGCGACGGTCAGGTGATACATGAACGACGTCCCACCCGCGACGATGGGCAGATAGGCATACGGCCGCCTGGCCGCGAGCGGCAGCTCATCAGTGTCGTTGCTGCCCGGGATCCGCGGCTGGAACGGGATCTCGGACACCGCGAAGTCGTTGAGACCGTTCCAGTAATCCGACCGTCCCGATGAAGAACCGTTACCGGTGTAGTTGACCGGAAGGCCGTTCTTGCGGACGTCGCGAACCCACTGGCTGATCATGATCTCACTCCAGGTGGAGCCGGATCCGGCCACGGCCGCATAGGGGGCGTCGGCGCTGGCGGGCGGCGTCGCCCCGATCCCGGCCCCGCCGGCCGCGGCCACGATCAGCATGATCGCGACGAATCGGGCGACCAGCCGGCGCCTCCTCGTGCCCGGCGGCCTGCCTCGTGCGGGCGTGTTTCCTGAGCGGGCATCTCCCGGGGAGACATTGGGCATCATCAGGACACCTCCGCGGAGCGGCGCTTCTGCCGGCGTGAGAGCTGTCCGGGGCCACGGCCTCCGACAACGCGGGCGATGACGAACAGCGTGAGTACGAGCGCGAGAAGCGTCAGCGCCGCGCCATAGGCCCGCGCGACCGACTCGGGCTGGGGGAACTTGACGTAGTTGAGGACGTAGAGGGGCAGGGAGAGCATCGCGCCGTGGGCGGGGTCGGCGTTGAGGTCATTGGTGAAACCCGCCGTGAGCAGCACCGGCGCAGTCTCACCAACGCCGCGCGCAACCCCGAGAATGACCGCTGTCAGCAGGCCTGGGCGGGCGGTGGGCAGCACAACATGCCACACGGTCTTCCACTGGCTCGCGCCGAGTGCGAAGGAGGCCTCCCGCAGCCCACCGGGGACGATCCGGAATACCACTTCCGCTGTCCGGGTAATGATCGGCATCATCATGATGGTGATGGCAAGGGAGGCGGCGAACCCGCACCGGTTCGTGCCGAGCGCCAGCACGACGGTCGCGAAGATGAACAGGCCCGCGACCACCGACGGAATCGCGCTCATCGTGTCGACGATCGTGCGTACCGGCCGGGCGAGAGGGCCGCGTATCTCATTGAGGAACAACGCGGTGGTGATACCGAGCGGCACTGAGATGAATACCGCGACACCGACCTGCAACAGCGTGCCCACAATGGCATGGAGTGCCCCGCCCGAGGTCAGTGGGTCGGACGGGGCTGTCACCGACATTGTTCGCGTGAAGAAGTTGAGGTGCAGGGCCGTGTAACCACGAAACGCCGTATAACCAATTATTACAGAAAGTAAAGCAACGACCATTATCCCGGCCGCATGGCAGATCACCGACATGACGCGGTCGACGAGCGCGACACCACGGCCGTCCCCCGTCAGCAGCACGGTCGAGTAAACGGCCAGGAAGAGGACGTACCAGCACACCCAGAAACCGACAGTCCCCGACAGCGGCAGAATCCGCTCGAACAGGATCCAGGTGAGGCACAGCGCGCAGAGCGCGGATCCGCCGATGGCGGTCACGTCGCTGGCAGTGACCTGAGCCGGCCGGATCCGGACCTCCGGCGGGAGTACTGGCTGGTCGGGTCCGGCGAGGTCCGGCCCGGCGGCGGGCGCCGTGCGCCCACGCGGTGCAGGTGCGGTGAGCGCCATCAGATCTCCGTTGCCGCGCCGGAACGCGACCGGCTGATGATGGTCGAGGCGAAGGCGTTGACCACGAGCGTCAGGGCGAAGAGCACCAGCCCGGCGCCGAAGAGGGCGGCCAGACCGAACGAACCGGACTCGTTGTAACGCAGCGCGATGAGTGAGGAAATCGACATCCCGCCCTGCTGCAAAATGTGAGTCATCCGCCCGGGTGACGCGAAGAGCGGCGCGATGATCAAGTAGACGGCGATCGTCTCGCCGAGTGCCCGGCCCAGGCCGAGCATGACCGCGCCGACCATGCCGCCTCGGCCGAACGGGATGACGACAGCGCGGATCATGCCCCAGCGCGTGCCGCCCAGCGCCAGCGCCCCCTCCCGCTCACCCACCGGAGCCTGCGAGAAGACCTCGCGCATGATCGATGTAATGATCGGCGTGACCATCAGCGCGACGACGAGCCCGGCGATGAAGGTCGACGAGGCGTACTGGCCGAGCCCGCTGACTCCGCCGTCGGTCCGGAAGAAGGGCAGCCAACCGAGGTGGTCGGTCAGCCAGCGGCTCACCGTGATGGCTCGCGGCTGGAGAAAGAAAAACCCCCACAGCCCGTAGACGATGCTTGGAATAGCGGCCATGAGGTCAAGCAGCGAAACCATCGGGCGGCGCAGCGCCCGGGGCGCGTACTCGGCGACGAACAAAGCCGTACAGATCGACAGTGGAACGGCGACAACCAACGCGACGCCGGCAATGAGGATCGTCCCCGGCAGCACGGCGCCGACGCCGAACCTGGTCGAGCTCGGCAGCCACTGGGTTTCGGTGAAAAACGACCAGCCGACCCGCCGCAGCGCCGGCAGCGCCTTGTACAGCAGGAATACACCGATGAAGCCCATCGTCGTCATCACGGTTATGGCGGCCGTCCGGCCGACGCCGTGAAACAGCCGGTCAGCCGGGCCGGGGCGCGGGTTCGTGTCGCGCCGCGCCTCAGCCGGGGCGACCGAGCCCGCGCCGGCGCCCGCCGCGCCAGAGCCGGCCCCCATAACCGCGGCTCGGGGTAGTTTCAGCCAGCCGAGAAAATTCATGGTCGAACGCTCTTCGGTCATCATGTATACGCACCGTACGTCACAGTGGAGTTACCCCCTGACCGGCGTCGGCGACGCCGGTTCCGCTCCATTGCTTTGACATAAAAACAGACGTCGCCTCTCGGGTGGCGAGCCGAAGGTGAACAGGCCCCGAATTCTGCTGGCCGGTGGGCGGGTCCCCGGGTATACGAAATGAACGGCCGCTCATTCTCGCGGCCGGGGACCGGCCCGGTCGATGCGGCCGTCCGGTCCGGACGAAGCGATCAACCGGAGCGGACGAAGCGAGCCGCGTCGGCGACCACATAGTTGTCGGTTCCGGTGGTCGCCATGGTCACGCTCCCTGCCGTGCCCGCGTCGAACGGCCACGCCCCGAGCAACGCCCACCGGCCGCCCCCGACACGTTGATCCACGGTGAGCGTTGCCGAACCGCCCCGGTAGGCAACGGTCACCGGCACGTTCGACGCCCGCGCGGCCGTCGACGTCCACCGCAGGTACACCCGATAGGTACCGGCCGCCCGGAGGGACGGGACGAAACGGACGCTCTTGCCGCCCTTGCCAGCGTTGTTGTCATGCAGATAGCCGGTCCCGTAGTAGCCCGCGATCGCCGAACTGGCCGGCCAGGAGCCGGTGACCGCCGTCATCGGGTCGGTGTCGTCGACAGCGACGTCGGGATAGTCGAGCACGGCCATGTCCTCGAACAGCCGCGCGCGAAGCGCCGCGGGATCGACTCCCTGCGCGTTGGCCCCGCTGTCGAGCGCGAGCTTGGCCGCGGCGCCGGCCGCCTGCCCGAGAATCATGAAAACCGGTTCCATCCGCAGCGAGCTGTAGGCGACGTGCGACGCCGACAGGCAGACCGGGACGATGAGGTTCGTGCACTGCGCGCTGTCGGGAACCATCGCCCGGTACGGCAGCCGGAACGGCGCGGGTAACGCGATCTGGATGTCGCCCTCGTTCTTCACCTGCCCACCGACGACGAGCCGCTGGCAGTTGTGGGAGTCCCGCGAGTAGCTCGCGAGCCCGACGCCGTCGGCGACCGCGGTCTGGCCGCGACAGTCCGCCTCGGTGAGGACGTAGCGCGAGCTCACCATCCGACGAGCTTCGCGCACATAGAGTTGCGGCGGCCAGTTGCCGGTGGCGGTGAACTCGTCGGGTGCCAGCCCGAAGGCCGCGACCGCGGAGCGGACGTCCGAGCGCACCGCGCTGTCGTTCGCCAGGAAGTAGAGCAGGCCCTGCTGGTAGGAAGTGTGATCAGCCACGATCTGCGCACGCTGGGACCAGCTCGCGCGCGGGTACCCGTCGGCGGCGCCAACATGGTCGAACGAGAACGGCCCGGCGCTGTTTGCGTCGAACTTGCCGTTCCGCAACACCGTGTTGTTCATGAACGCCGCGGCCTTGTCGGTGAACGGGTCGGCGTACCCGGCCGCGATCAGGCGCGGTACGAGGGCGTAGCGGCTCGGGTCATAGCCGGCCGGCCGCGGGAACGCGATCCGGTTCGGCGCCTTGGTCAGGCAGAGCCGGTAACAGTACGCCTGGACATGAGCGTCACCGCTGCCGGTGGCCGCGAGGGCGGCCGCGGAGATCTCGGGAAGCAGCCCGCTGGCCGGGTCGCCCGCACGCCGGTACGGGTCGACCGCGGCGGTGAACTGGTTCTTGGCAAGCAGCTGCACCCCGTTGTTGGACTCGCCGTACACCGCGTTCGACTCACGGCCGATCACATAGCGCACCCCGGCGAGTGCCAGCAGGTCCCCCTCGTAGGAGGCATCGATGAACATCTGGGCCCGTACCACGGTGCCGTCACCGGCCACCACCGAGGTGAGCCGGGAGCCGCTGCGGCCGACGGAGGCCAGCGTCCGCCGGGTGTAGACCGGCACCTGCGCACCGGTGAGCAGGTCGGTCATGACAGCCGCGGCCACCCGAGGCTCAAAGGTGGTCTGCATCGGCGTCGCGGCTCCGAGCGGGCCGCCGTTGTAGGCGACATACACTCTGCGGTAGAACTCGCGCGCGAACCCACCGACGGCGCCGCCCGTACCGATGTCGGTCTGGCTGAGCCCGCCCGTTGTCATACCGCCGATGTGGGCGGTCGGTTCGATGATCACAACCGAGCCGCCCATGCGACGCATCTGCACGGCGGCGGCGACGCCGGCCATGGTCGCGCCATACACGCACAGATCCGCCGTTATCGGTGCGACCGCGCTGGCTGACGATGTGACGGTCAGCTCAAGGGCCGCGACCGAACCGGCGGCAGCCGCCATCCGGAGCAGATCCCGGCGGTGCGGCCCAGCGCTCATGATCGGTCGGCGGGCCATGGATCCCCTCGTCGGTCGGTTGACGCCGGCCGGCGCGTCGGGCAGCCGGGCGCATCGGGCAGCTGGGTGGAACGACGACGCCCTGTCGAGACGGCGACGCCGGCAGCGGGCCGCCGATGCTCATGGCGCTCCGTACGTCGATCTCCCAGCCGGCAGCTTGGACCTTAACGACGCGTGATTCCCGGAAGCAACGACCAGCACGTCACATGCACACACCGATCCAACGTCCAGCGGGAGACCGCACGGTAAATCAGTTGCTCTCTCCCCCGGAAGCGTCCAGGAGCCGGCCGGGAACCGGCCGGTGCCTGGCAGCATGGGCGGTATGGCGAACTGGAGTGAGGCTGAACGAGCCGCGCCCGAGCTGGCGGCTGCGGTCCGGGGGCGCTTC
This sequence comes from Protofrankia sp. Cj3, assembly GCF_917627355.1. Classification (NCBI taxonomy): domain Bacteria; kingdom Bacillati; phylum Actinomycetota; class Actinomycetes; order Frankiales; family Frankiaceae; genus Protofrankia; species Protofrankia sp. Cj3. The sequence goes on from NZ_CAKJTR010000100.1 coordinate 13,709, forward strand.
GAGGCGCACGGGCTCGCGATCCTCGCGACCATCCGGCGTGACGGATCTCCTCGGGTGAGCGGGGTCGAGCCGTTGTTCGCACTCGGCGAGCTGTGGCTCGGCATGATGCCCGGCTCCCGGAAGGGAGCCGATCTGTGCGGGGACCCACGATGCGCCCTGCACAGCGCAACCACCGACAAGAACGTCACCGAAGGCGACGCAAAGATCAACGGCAGGGCGGCCGTCGTGACCGGCACCGAAAGCCTGGACGCCTACCAGGCCGCGTGGGCCGCAGCCACCGCCACGCCGGTACCCGAGCCGTTCACCCTGTTCAGGATCGACGTCACCGGCCTAAGCATGATCGGGGTCGCCGGTGAGGAGCTCACCATCGACTTCTGGCGCGAGGGGGAGCAGCCCAGGCGAACCACCCGCACGTAGCTCTCGTCCGCCGGTACGCACGGCCGCGCCGCATACCGCCCACAGCAGGTCGGCCACGGTCGCGAGCAGCCGGCTGACCAGGGCGAGCAACGTCGCCGGGCCGTGCGCGAGCACCGGCGCCAACGCCAGGATCAGTACGGCCTCGCGCACGCCCGCACCAGCCGGGACCAGCGGGACGAGGAACCCAGCCGTCCACGCGAGCGCGTACCCGCCAACCGCGAGCAGCAGCAGGCGGGGCCCGTGCACGGACGGAGCAAGATCACGCACCAGCAGCCAGGTCGCCACGCCGTAGAGGACAAAGCCCGTCAGCAGCCAGCCGGCACCGGCCAGCACCGGGCGGACGGCAAGCGGACGCTCCAGCGGTGGCCGGCGCAGCAGGCCGAACGCGAGCGCCAGCAACCTGGACAGCACCGGTGGATACAGCACCACCGCAAGCCCTGGTACCGTCAGCAGCGCCCACCCGTAGTGACCTAACGCGGTCGCCGACACGAACGGCAGGGTCACGGCCGCGGCCAGCCCGCCGCACGGGACCGCCAGCGCCAGCACGATCAGGCTCGCCGACGCGGCCTTCACCCGGGACACGCCGTAGGCCCTCGACAGCTCCATCTGCGCCAGCACCGGCCACACGCTGCCCGGGACGTACTTGCCGATCTGCCCGACGAAGAACACCCGCACGGCCGCCTGTAACGGCAGCGCCGTGCCGAGCCCCACCAGCAGTGCCCGCCAGGACAACACGCTCGTCCCGACCGCCAGCACGGTGACGCCCCCGGCCGCGGCGACGCTCACCACGGTCAGCTCGTCGAACGACGCCCGGACCGCGTTCCACTGACCGACCAGCGCAAGGCCGAGCAACCCGACCGCCAGCAGCAACGCCGCCCGCGCCAACCACCACCGCGGCCCTCGACGCCTGGGTTCTAACTGGCCCGGTCCTGGTCGGCCCAGTTCTTGTCGGCTCGGTTCTGGGTGACAGCGCCCGGCCGGTCGACCAACCCTTCTGCCAACAGAACGTACATGCCACATCCGCTCAGCGTAGCGTTGATCCGGTCAACTCCGACAACAGCATCACATCATCACGCCATCATGACAGCAAACAACCTGATGCTATGATGCCAGGATGCGTACGACAGTGACTCTCGACCCAGATGTCGCGATGGCTCTCCGGGAAGTGGTTCGCGAACGGGGCATTTCCTTCAAGGAAGCCCTGAACGCACTCGTCCGCGCCGGCCTGGCGAGTAGACGCCAGGACGTTCCGGCCTATCGGCTACCCACTCGGTCGCTCGGGCTACGACCGGATGTCGACCTCGACAAGGCACTGCGGCTAAGTACCGAATTCGAGGACGCGGAGATCATCAACAGGCTTGAGCTCCGTACATGAAGCTGCCAGACGTCAACCTGCTCATCTACGCACTCGACGACACCTCACCACGACATCAATCATCGAGAGCCTGGCTCGAACGCACGCTGTCGGGCGCCGAGACCGTTGCGTTCGCGTGGCCGGTGCTGCTTGCGGTTATCCGCCTGACGACACACGCCACGATCTTTCGGAACCCGTTCCGTCCGGACGAAATTCTCGACATCGTTGATGGATGGCTTGCCAGACCCTGTGTCGTGATCGTCCATCCCACCGAACGTCACGCTGCGGTTCTACGCCAGTTGCTGGCACCGCTGGGAACGGCTGGGAACCTCACGTCCGACGCACATCTCGCCGCTCTCGCCGTCGAGCACAGCGCCGAGCTATGCTCCAGCGACGCCGACTTCGCCCGCTTTCCAGGCGTCCGATGGATTGATCCACTAAGAGCGCCCGAGGATAGGGCGTTCGATCAGTGAGCGGCTCATCCGCGCCCGATCCGGCAAGGCAGCGGAGGAAGGGCCCTGGTGTTGGGCGCCGACTGACGACAACGCGGCCGGGCGGGATGCGGGAGCCGGACAGTCCTCTTCTCGGGCGCTCTAGGGCGCGTATCGGGTTGCTGCCGGCAACGGGGTTTCTGCCCGGCCAAGAGAGTACGGGCACCCGTACTCTCTTGGCCTTACCGACCCCGAGGGGTGGTGTGGAGCTCAGAGCTGACCGGCCGCGCTTTCCTCCTCGGACTCCTCGGCATCCTCGTCGAGGACGGACGCGCGCCCCGCAACCATCTCGACGACCTTGCGGGCGAGCTCCTGGGCGGACAGGCCGATGTCGGCCATGACCTCCGGACGCTTGCCCTGGTCGAGGAAGGCCTGCGGGATGCCGAAGTCGCGCAGCGGCACGTCGACGTCGGCATCCCGCAGCATCTGCGCGAAGGTCGACCCGACCCCGCCGACCCGGCCGTTGTCCTCGACCGTGACCACGAGCGAATGCATCCGGGCGAGGTCCACGAGCACCGGATCCAGTGGCTTGACCCACCGCGGGTCGACAACCGTGATCCCGATACCGTGGCTCGCGACCCGCTCGGCGACCTGCAGGCAGGTACTCGCCATCGCACCCACCGCTACCAGGAGAACCTCCCGCGACGGTGTCGCCTCGGGCGAGCGGTAGAGGATGTCGACCGACCCAACCCGCTCGATCGCGGGGATGTCCGGGTTGATCTTGCCCTTGGCGAAGCGCACCACCGACGGCCCGTCGGAGATCGCCAGCGCCTCGCGGAGCTCGGCCCGCAGCGTGGGCTCGTCCCGCGGCGCGGCCAGTGCCAGCCCGGGTACGAGCTGCAGAAAGGACATGTCCCACATGCCGTTGTGGGATGGCCCGTCCTCACCGGTGACACCGGCCCGGTCCAGGACAAAGGTGACCGGCAGCCGGTGCATGGCGACGTCCATCAGCACCTGGTCGAAGGCGCGGTTGAGGAATGTCGCGTAGACGCACACCACCGGCTTGAGGCCGCCCATGGCCAGGCCCGCGGCGGAGGTGACCGCATGCTGCTCGGCGATACCGACGTCGAACACCCGGTCGGGAAAGGCCGTGGCGAACTTCTGCAGACCGACCGGCTGCAGCATGGCCGCGGTGAGGGTGACGACGTCCGGACGCTCATGGCCGATCTGGACGATCTCATCGGAGAAGACGCCCGTCCAGCTGGTGCCGCCGCCGCTGCCGGCCGTGGCCGGCTTGCCGGTACTCGGGTCGATGACCCCGACCGCGTGGAAACAGTCGGCGTCATCCTGCTCGGCGGCTGGATAGCCGAAGCCCTTGCGGGTCACGCAGTGGACGATCACCGGCCCACCGAAGTCACGGGCCCGCCGCAGCGCCGACTCGACCGCGTGGACGTCGTGCCCGTCCACCGGCCCCACGTACTTCAGGCCGAGGTCCTCGAACATGCCCTGGGGCTGGACGACGTCCTTGATGCCCTTCTTGATCCCATGCAGGGCGTCGTAGAGCGGCGCACCGACCAGCGGGGTACGGCCGAGTACCTGCTTGACGACGTCGAGGACCTGCTCGTACTCGGGCGCGAGCCGCAGGGCAGCCAGATGATCGGCCAGCCCACCGATGGTCGGGGCGTAGGAGCGCCCGTTGTCGTTGACGACCACGATCACCGGGCGGTCCGCAGCCGCGATGTTGTTCAACGCTTCCCAGCACATGCCGCCGGTCAACGCGCCGTCGCCCACAACGGCGACGACCGCGCGGGACTCACCACGCAGCGCGTACGCCCGGGCCAGCCCATCGGCGTAGGACAGGGCTGTCGAGGCGTGCGAGTTCTCGATGATGTCGTGCGGTGACTCGGCCTGGCTGGGATACCCGGACAGGCCACCCCGCTGCCGCAGGTCCGCGAACGCGTCCGCGCGGCCGGTCAGGATCTTGTGAACATAGGACTGGTGGCCGGTGTCCCACAGGATCCGGTCATGGGGCGAGTCGAACACCCGGTGGATCGCGATGGTCAGCTCGACGGCGCCGAGGTTCGGCCCGAGATGACCACCTGTGCGCGCCACCGCGTGAATAAGAAAGTCGCGGATCTCCGCCGCCAGCGCGGGAAGATCGTCGACTGCCAGTCTCTTCAGATCGTGCGGATTGCGAACGGTCGACAGAAGCGACACCGACACTTCCTCTCCGTGCACTTCCTCCCCCTTTTTGAGGGGATCGGCCCCGGACGCCGCTCAGTCTACGCAGGTCAGGGGATCAGTCGCGGTCGCGGATTGGACATGTGAACACGTCCCAAACAGGTAGCAAGAAGGCCAGTCGACGCTTACGATGCGTGGTTTGCCCATGAGTATCCGGCCCCCCAGCGGCGCCGGGACACGTGCGTGTTCCTCTCGCCGGGCGTGTCCGCCACCGTGACATCGGACATGACATCGGACGTGACATCGGCCTCGGACGTGGCGCCCAGCCGGGCTGGGGAGTGCGCGGGCGTGTCCGGACACGGGCCTCGCTGGGCGCGGGCTCCCCCGTTGTGTCATCAGACCGTGTGTCATCAGACCGGCCCATGCAGTAACGCCACGCATTCGACATGGGCGGTCATCGGGAACAGATCGAACGCCCGCAGCTCCGCCAGGGAGTAGCCCTGCGCGACGGCCACCGCGAGATCCCGGCCCAGCGAGGCGGGATCACAGGCCACGTACACGACCGCCCGGGGGCCCAACGCAAGCAGTTCGCGCATCACAGCGGTGCCCGCGCCCGCTCGGGGCGGATCGAGGACGACGATGTCAGCGCCGGTACCGGCCAGCCCGCGCAGGGAGCCGGGCGAAACCCGGACGCCCCGTAACGACACCTGCGGGAGGTCGGCGAGGCTGCGCGCGGCGGAGGCCACCGCGCGCGGGTCGGACTCCATCGCCACCACGAGACCGCCGGGACCGACGGCTTCGGCAAGCGCGGCGGTGAACAGGCCCGCGCCCGCGTACAGGTCGAGCGCCCGTTCCCCGGCGCGCGGCGCCAGGCCGGTCAGGACCGCGTCCACCAGCGCCTCGGGCGCACCCGGGTGGACCTGCCAGAACACCCCGGGAGCCAGGATGAACCGGCGCCCGCGTACCACCTCGACGATCTCGGTGTCGGCATCGCCGGCAGAAAAACCGGCAGCACGGGCTTCCGATGTGATAATCGTGCTGCCGCTCGACACGCTCGCGGCCACGTCGATCTCAGGCCCGGCAGCGCCATCGGCAGTGCCCGCGCCGGCCGCCGGGAAGGTCCGACCGGCGACGGCGGCGCGCACGAGCGGGTGCGCTATCCGGCAGTCCGCCGCCGCGACAATCTCGTGCGAGCGGTGCCCGCGCAAGGCGACCTCGCCCTGCTCCGTCAGCGTGTAACGCATCCGGGTGCGCCACCCCAGGCCGTCGGGCAGCGCGCCGGGCGGCGGATCCAGCGCCTCGACCTCCACCGGCCAGTCGAGCCCGGCCAGTCGGCGCAGCTGCTCACGGACCACCCCGGCTTTGAAGCGACGCTGCGCGGCAACGGAGGTGTGCTGCCAGTCGCATCCGCCGCAACGGCCGGGCCCGGCATGCGGGCACGGCGCGGCCACCCTGTCCGCCGACGGCCGCAGGACCTCGACGGCGTCAGCCCGCCAGTACCGGTCGTGCGAGGTGTCGGTCAGGCAGGCCCGGACCCGTTCACCCGGCAGCGCGTGCCGGACGAAGACAACCCGGCCCTGGTGGCGGGCCACGCACATCCCGCCATGCGCGACAGGCCCGATGTCAAGCTCGACAACCCGCACGGATTCGCCGGCGGCCCGCTCGGGAACGCCCGGCTGGGGGCGGTGACCGCTCACCGCCGGGTCGCTTCGGCGTCCGTGCCCTCAGCCGGCGCCGCGGCCGACGGCTGAGCCGCCGCTCGCCCGGCTCGCCCGGCTCGCCCGGCCCGTCCGGCCCCCCC
>NZ_CAKJTR010000101.1:0-5400 GCF_917627355.1 Protofrankia sp. Cj3
GACTCATACGCAGAGAGTCGCAGATCAAGAGATTGCCGAGAGGGACGCCGCGGTGCGTGTCGCAACGGAAGCGCACCCAGAAACGCACCCGAGCCCAGAGCTCAGCCACGACCCCGATGCGACACGGCGAAGAGTTGGCAACACAGGGAGTAATTTTACTGCTACATAAAGTGGCCATCCCGGTGGCACTCAAGAACGGACCTGAAGGAGTGGCGGACGACGTGGTGCTCTCGGCAGTGGTCGCGCTCCTGGTCACCATGACCATGACACCAATCGTGATCAATTGGATGCGCCGCCTTGCGGCAGTCGACCAGGTGACCGAACGATCGTCACACCTGGTGCCGACCTACCGAGGCGGCGGCGTGGCCGTCGCCCTCGGGCTGTTCACGGGAACGCTGGTCCCCGTCATCGATCCGGCGGTCACGCCCCCTCCTGAGATGTTCGTAGTGGTTGTCGCGGTCGCATTGTTCGGTCTCATCGGCCTCATCGAGGACGTCCACGGCGTCCCCGCACCGCGCCGGCTCGGCCTCCAGATAGCGGCGGCAGGTACGACGGTCGCAGCCTGGTTCGTTGTCACCCGCCCGGACCTCCCGGTCCAGCTCGTGCTGCCGGCCGCCTGCGCGGCTGCGGTGTGGATCACCGGTTTCACCAACTCTTTTAACTTCATGGACGGCATCAACGGTATCTCCGCTGGCCAGACCCTCGTGACCGGCATCGCCTTCGCGCTTGTCGGGCATTGGGAAGGGCTCGATACCCTGCGCTACGGCGGCGCCATGGCGGTCGGCGTCGCACTCGGTTTCGGCCCCTACAACTTCCCGCACGCAAAGATCTTTCTCGGTGACGTGGGCAGCTACGCCCTTGGCGCAATGATCGCCGTCCTGGCACTGATCGCGGTAGCGCACGGAGTCCGGCCCGAGACCGTTGTCGCGCCGCTTCTGGTCTACCTCGCTGACACGTCCTGCACCCTGGCGCGACGGATCCGCTCCGGCAAGGGCTGGTACACGCCGCACCGTGACCACGTCTACCAGCAGCTCACGGTGATGGGCGGATCACATACCCGCGCCACGCTACTCGTTTCAGCGCTGACCGCGGCCAGCGCCGCTTTCGGTCTTATCAGCTACAGCGCGGCACTTGCGGTACGACTCGGCTCCGCTGCCCTGGCCATCCTGCTCATCTGCGGATACCTCATGCTGCCTCGCCTCCTCCTGGCCACCAGACGTGCCAGGGCGGTCGCAGACAGGAGCGGGCGACTCCCGGCGGAGCACACCGGAGCCGAAGGACAGCCCGACCCGGCCCGCAACACGCCGGCGGCATGATGAGGTCTGGAGCCACCCCCATCGCGCCACCTCCCAGCGCTGTGCCCGCGCCGTGGCACGTGCTGATGGTCTGCAAGGGCAATCTTTGCCGGTCACCGACGGCCGAGTACGTCGCCGCCGCGGCGCTACGGGCCGGTCTGGGCGCCGAGAGGGATTCGGTGACCGTCAGCAGTGCCGGGACACACGCCCGTGCCTACGCACCCATGCACCCCCACACCGCGACAGTCCTCGCCGAACGAGGCCTCAACCCAGCTGGGTTCAGGGCGCACCGCATCGACGTCGACACGGTACGCAGCGCCGGCCTCGTGCTGTGCGCGGAGCGCAAACACCGCGGCATCGTTGTGACGATGGTGCCGAAAGCCGTGCGCCGTACCTTCACGCTGCGGGAGTTCGCCCGTCTGACCGCCGGAATCACCCTCGCGGACATCGTCTCCACCGGCCTCCCCTCTGACGGCGATGCGGCTGGCTCGCTGCCGGCATACGGGGACGCGCTGGTTGCCCTCGCGGTGGGGCGTCGGGGCCTGACCCGGCCTGAGCGTCCCACCGACGACGACATCGCCGACCCGATCGGAGCCTCGATCGAGGCATTTCGGTACTGCGCCGAACAGATCAGCGCCGCGCTGGCGCGGCCACTTGGGCTCCTGACTCTCGCCGCACGCATGACCGGCTGACCTCTACCGTCATATCCCCACCCATAATGATCATTTCCTGAAATAACCGAGGGTGCCGGGCCCACTGGCCCAACCAGGGCAGGACCTCGTCGCCGGTCATCGGCCGAGAGATGAAATAGCCCTGTGCCTCGTCGCATCCCCAGGCTGCCAACAGCGCCCACAACCGGATGGTCTCGACGCCTTCGGCGACCATCCGCAGCCGGAGCGTATGCGCCAGGGCAATAGCCGAACGAACGATCTCCGCGGCTGAAGTGTCCCACTCGATGTCACGAAGGAAGACCCGGTCGAGCTTGAGCTCATCCGCCGGAAGATCACGCAGGTAGGCCAGTGAGCAGTAGCCGGTGCCGTAATCGTCAAGGCTGACCCGGACGCCAAGCGCCCGTAATCGGGCGAGCGTGCGCTGGGCATCTTCACGCCGCGTCATCACAGAATCCTCGGTGATCTCCACGCAGAAGGCGGCGGGAGGGACTCCGGCCGCGCCGAGCGCATCGTGCACCACCGGTGCGAAGGTGGAGTCGACGATCACGGACACGGGAACGTTCACCGACACCGACAGCTCCGCCCCGGCCGCGCGCCAGCGTGCGCACTCGCTCAGTGCCATCCGCAGGACGAGCAAGGTCAGCTCCGGCATCAGACCCGCCGCTTCCATGTCGGGGAGAAAAATGTCCGGCGAGCGGACGCCGTCAGTGGGATGGCGCCATCGCACCAACGCCTCCATCCCGCTGACGCGGCCCGTGCGCAGATCCGCCTTGGGCTGGTAGCGCAGTTCGATCTGCCCGCCTTGAAGGCCCGCGCGAAGCTCAGTACGCAGCCGTAACTGGGCCGGGCTGGGCCGAACCAGCCGTGTGTCGTACATGCTGTGACCAGCACGCGCCTTCTTCGCTTCACGCAGGGCAATGGCGGCGTTACACAGCAATTCACCAACGTCGCGACCGTGCTCGGGAGCAACGGCGATACCGATCTTCGCCTCCAGCGGTACCCGCATCCCGGCCAGGACGAACGGCACCTCCAGAGCGTTGCGGACACGAGCCAACGTCTCGGCCGCCACTGTCCGGGCCCGCTGCGCATCGATGCCGTGCAGCAGCAGCACGAACTCGTCCCCACCGATTCGTGCGACGATATCCCTCGGCCTCCTGACCACGCTGATCCGCCGGCTTACCTCAATCAGTAGGCGGTCGCCGTATTCGTTCCCCAGGCTGCCGTTGATCTCATTGAACCGATCGATGTCGATCAGCAGTAGAACGAAGGAAACATAACCGGAGGATCCGGGCCGCGTACGCTCGGGGCCTCCGTCCCCTACGGAACAGCTGCCCGAGATATCAGCGAACGCATGAGTGGCCTGGTCGAGAAAGCCGTGCCGGTTGGCCAGGCCGGTCAGTTCGTCGACCCGCCCACACGCACGGCCGGGGCGGTCAGGCTGAATCTCGCGATCCGTGGGCCGGAAGCGGACAGCCAGTCCAGCCAGTTCAACCAGGAAGATCACAGCGGCGAGACACATACCGCTCCCCAGCAACGAGGCGAACTCGGCGTACGCCATCGGCCAGGCCAGCAGTGTCGCGACAATCAACAACATCGTCCAGACCGGGATGGCGGTGGCGACGAGACCGACAAGCGGCGCCGGTTCCGCCGTCATCGGCGCAATGCCTGCGCTAGCGGAACCGACCCGCTCGCCGGCCTGGCCCGGCGCGGTTACCCGTGTCGTTGAAAAGACATCCGCGGAAACAGTGGAAAGGGTGGAAGCAGCAGAATCAGCTGAAGAAACCCTCGGTAACATGTATCCATAGACAGCCCGGAGCCGCGCCCGACGGCCGGGCGCGAGCAGCTTCACCATTGAGCCGACGGCGTGGCCGCGGGCTTGTGGCCGAGACGGCCGCCACTGTGGACAAACATCATTTCCCCCGAAATGCAGACGTGCCGGATGCCTCACCTGAGATATCAGAGGATAACCCGCTGGACTCGTCCGGAATGCAGCGCTTCGGCGCCTCTCCGGAGCCTTTTCGCCCCGGCTGTCACCCGTACCACGGCCGTCCGTCTGGCACCGATCACACAATGCCTGAACACCGACGGCGTGGTCTGCCGAGGCGGCCACAATGTGGTCCGAACAACGGCCGGCGAACTACGGGGCGAACTGGCGGACGACAGCGACACCGCTGTCGCCGGTGGCCGGTTCGACAAGGACATCCGTCAGGATGTCGGTCGGCCGGCTGCCGGGCCGACCGTAGGCCCCCGCGAGAAGCACCTCCGCGATTCGCCTGCCAGCACAGCCATCCCACAGCGCGGGCCGCCGCGGTGGCGGCGGTGACGTGAGAGCGCTCTGCGCCGCCTCGACGATCCGTTCGGGATCGGTGCCGACGATCTGATTGGTACCTTCAGTGACAGTAATTGCGCGTTCCGTCGTGTCACGCAACGTCAGGCAGGGCACCCCCAGCACGGTCGTCTCCTCCTGGACCCCGCCGGAATCTGTCAGGACAAGCCGCGCTCCGGCCTGCAGAGCCAGGAAGTCGAGGTAGCCAGCGGGCGGAAGCGCCGTCACGCCCGCCGGGAGCCGGCCGTTGATGCGTGCCCGGGTCCGGGGATGCAGGGGGAAGATGAGTGGGCATCGCACTGCCACCGTTGCGAGGGCTCCGAGCAGGCCCGCAAGAACGTCCGCGTCGTCCACGTTGGACGGGCGGTGCAGCGTCACCAGTCCGTACCCGCCCGGTGCGAGGCCGAGTCGGGACAGCGTTGGCCCCTGCCGCGCCCGCTCGACGTTCGTGAGCAGGGTGTCGACCATGACGTTGCCGACGAGGTGGATCTGGTCCGGCCGGTAGCCCTCGCGCCGGAGGTTGTCCGCGGCCTCCGCGGACGGTACGAGCAGCAGGTCGGCGACTCGGTCCACCACCACCCGGTTGACCTCCTCCGGCATCGACCAGTCGCGGCTGCGCAGGCCGGCCTCGACATGGGCGAGCGGAACACCTGCCTTCGCCGCGACCAGCGCACAGGCCAGCGTGGAGTTGACGTCACCGACCACCACGACGACATCCGGGCGGACGTCCTCGAGCAGCGGCTCGAACGCCGTCATCACACCCGCGGTCTGGGCCGCGTGGCTGCCCGAACCGACCCCGAGGAAGTGGTCCGGGGTGGGCAGACCGAGCTCATCGAAGAACACACCACTCATTGCGCTGTCGTAGTGCTGCCCGGTGTGCACCAGCGTGGCCTGTGCGCCGCGGGCGACGATCGCGGCGAGAACCGGCGCGACCTTCATGAAGTTGGGTCGAGCAGCGGCGACGAAGAGCACATGCACGACGGACTCCCTGCGTGGTCGATGGCGCGGCCGGGCGAGGCTCCGGCCGCCGCGCCCGCAGTGTGCATACGGATCGTATCCAGATAGGCACGCTAAGCTCCAAAGCACTGACAGTGCGCGCCTAAGAGCG